>JAKSUO010000003.1 GCA_024408895.1 Alphaproteobacteria bacterium
TATTTATTACTTAACTAAATATAAAACAAATAAAAATATAATCAACTAAAAATAATGTGTTAAACTATATTAATTTTATTAGTTTATACGATACTAAAGAAGATAAAAAATTAAATTTATCACCTAAAAAACAAAAAGCACTCCAAAGCAGGATTGTAAAAACAATCCCGCAAAAATTTTTATATGTATTTACAAATAGTTACAGATTTTTTTAAGAATTCATATTTTGAAAAAAATCCTCATTATTTTTTGTTTGATGAAGTTTTTCAAGAAGAAATTCCATACCATCAGTCATACCCATCTGCATTAACACGCGACGTAATACCCACATTTTAGTAAGAGTATTTTTATCAACAAGAAGTTCTTCTTTACGAGTACCGGAGCGTGTAATATCAATTGTCGGGAATAAACGTTTATCGGTTAATTTACGATCAAGAATAATTTCCGAATTACCCGTACCTTTAAATTCTTCAAAAATAACCTCATCCATACGAGAACCTGTATCAATTAAAGCTGTGGCAATAATTGTTAAAGAACCACCTTCTTCCACATTACGCGCCGCACCCAAAAGGCGTTTCGGACGTTGTAAAGCATTTGCATCAACACCACCGGTAAGAACTTTACCGGAAGAAGGTACAACAGCATTATAAGCCCTTCCTAAACGAGTTATGGAATCAAGCAAAATAACAACATCTTTTTTATTTTCAACCAGACGCTTTGCTTTTTCAATACACATTTCAGCAACTTGAACATGACGTGTTGCCGGTTCATCAAATGTTGATGATATAACTTCACCTTTAACCGATCGTGTCATATCGGTAACTTCTTCAGGACGTTCATCAATAAGAAGAACCATAAGATATACTTCAGGATGATTTGTAGATATTGCGTGTGCAATATTTTGCAACATAACAGTTTTACCTGTGCGCGGCGGAGCTACAATTAATCCACGTTGTCCTTTACCTTGTGGAGATATTAAATCAATTACGCGAGTTGTGTAATCTTTATCACCGCATATTATATCAAAATTTAACTTTTCGGTTGGATATAAAGGTGTTAAGTTATCAAAATTTACACGAAGTTTTGATTTTTCAGGATCATCAAAATTAATAGTGTTAACTTTAGTTAAAGCAAAATAACGCTCATTATCTTTAGGCGCTCTGATTTCACCTTCAACAGAATCCCCTGTTCGTAAACCAAATTTTTTAACTTGTTGCGGTGAAACATAAATATCATCAGCACTTGCTAAGTAGTTTGATTTAGAAGAACGCAAAAATCCAAAACCATCTTGCATTACTTCTATAACGCCATCACCACATATAACTTTATCATCTTCCGCTAATTTTTTCATAATAGCGAATATTAAATCTTGAACACGCATGGAAGATGCATCTTCAACTCCTAAATTTTCCGCTTGAGTCAGTAACTCTGTCGGAGATTTATCCTTCAATTCTTTTAAATGCATATTAACCTTTTATGATTGTTAAAAAAGAGACAACATATTCAAATATGTTTTTTTTGCTTATATATAACTTACAGATTAAAGTCAATGTTTTTTTACACAATTTTTTTACATTATATATTTTAAAAAATTTCTTATTGTTATTTATTAACCGGTTGAAAATTGTTTATATCTATTTTATTAAAAATTTAATCACAAACATACTTTTTTTAATTATTAATATTTGGTTAATAAATCAATATATTAAAAAATAGTTAATATATTTATACACGTTTTTAACAGTATGTGAATAATTTAATCAACATGTTAATAAGTTTGTAAAAATTTTTTACAATATGTATATAATTTGATAAAAAATTCAATAGGTTTATTTTTATACACAAGATAAGTTGTGATTGTGTATAAAAACAATAACATATTGTTTTAAGGTGAATAATGATAGTTATAGGTATTACGGGATCCATAGGATGTGGTAAAACATATTTAGCTAAAATAATAAACAGCTTAGGTTTTGTTACTTATAATCCTGATTTTTGGGTGCGTGATTTTTATAAAAAAACATCATTTTTAAACCTTATAAAAGAAAATTTTCCACAAACATTTAACGATAAAAAAGAGTTTGATAAAAGAAAACTCAGAAATATTGTATTTAATGATAATACTCAATTAAAAAAACTGGAAAACTTAACACATCCGCTGATAAAAAAGAAATTAAAATATATTATTAAAAAATCTTCGGATAAAAAAGATATAATATTCTTAGATGCAGCTCTGTTGTATGAAATGGGGTGGGATAAATATTGTGATTTTGTGATTGTTGCTGATGTAAATGATGAAATTCAAAAACAGCGTGTCATGAAAAGGGATAATATAACTGAAGATGATTTTAATAAAATTGTTGCACAACAAACAAGTAAAGAATATAAAAAAATTAAATCAGATTATGTTATTGATACATCTTTACCTTATGGAATTAATAAAGTACAACTGATAAAATTTATTCAAGAGATTATATAAATGAGAGAAATTTGTTTTGATACGGAAACAACCGGTTTTTACCCTGATAAAGGTGATAGAGTAATAGAAATAGGTGCTTTGGAACTTATTGATCATATTCCAACCGGTAAAATTTTTCATGAATATATAAATCCTGAGAGAGATGTTCCGGAAGAAGTTGTTAAAATTCACGGTATAAAAACGGAAGATTTAATTGATAAACCTAAATTTAGCGAAATAGCTGAAAAATGGGTGGAATTTGTTGGTGATGATGGTGTATTTGTTGCTCATAATGCTGAATTTGATATGAAATTCATAAATTTTGAACTGCAAAAATGTGGTTATGAAGTTTATGAAAAAGAAAGGGTTGTGGATTCTTTAATAATTGCGCGTAAAAAATATCCAGGGCAACATAATAGTTTGGAAGCATTATGTAAAAGATTTAATATTGATGATTCGGCGCGTACATACCATGGTGCTTTATTAGATGCACAATTATTGTCTGAAGTATATTATAAACTTATATGCGGTGAAGAAAGTAAGGGATTATTCACTGAAGAAAAAGTATTAAAAACAAACAAATATCAAGAAACAACACAAATTAAAATTATAGAAAGGCATTTTACACTTTCTGAAAAAGAAAGTTCCGAACACAGAAATTTTTTGGAAAAGAATATAAAAAATCCGATATGGATATGTGATGAGATTAAATAAAAATGCTTAACTATCTTAAAAATATAAAAAAAATATATTTCAATAAACGTATGATAAATATGCTTTTTTTAGGTTTTTCAAGCGGATTTCCTCTTCCTTTAGTGTTTGGAACATTGAGTTTTTTATTAAAAGATTATGGTATTGCATATACTTCAATAGGTTTAATATCTTTGGTTAAAATTCCTTATTCGTTAAAATGGTTGTGGTCACCAATTATTGATAATGTAAAAATTCCCTTTTTATTTAAGATGGGAAGGCGTAGATCTTGGGCAATAATTGTGCAAATTTTATTAGGTATATCTATATTTTTAATGGCAACCGTAAATCCGCAACAGAATTTATATTTAATGGCAATTTTTGCTTTTATTACCAGTTTTTTATCGGCCACTCAGGATATAATTTTAGATGCTTACAGAGTAGAATCTTTTAATAACGAACCTGAAAAACTTTCTTCCGGGGTGGCTATATTTGTGTTGGGATATAGATTAGGACTTATTTTTTCCGGAGCCGGTGCAATTTATTTAGCGGCAAAACTCTCATGGTCAAGTGTTTATATTATAATGTCTTTAGGTGTTTTAATAGGATTAACGGCAATTATTTTTTCCAAAGAAGCTGTAAAATATGAATATAAAATATTAAACTTTGACACAAAAAATATAAAACAATTTTTCAATAATTCATTAATAGAACCTTTTAGAAGTTTTATAAAAAATGATAATTGGTTTTGGTTTCTGTCTTTTATTTTTACTTATAGATTAAGTGATTCATATTTCGGGCCAATGAGCAATCCTTTTTATGATGATATGGGTTTTACAAAAGAAGAAATTGCTTTTGTAACAAAAATTTACAGTATAATAATGACAATAATAGGTGGTTTGTTAGGTGGAATAATAGTTATAAAATTAGGTATGCGTAAAAGTTTATTGGTGTTTGGATTTACTCAATGCATAACAACAATGTTGTTTTCATTACAAGCATATTACGGACATAATGTATCGTTATTTATGATTGTTGTAGCTTTGGAGTATTTATCATCAGGTTTAGCCACAACAGCTTTTGTTGCCTTTATTTCATCACTGTGTAATAAATTATATACAGCTACCCAATATGCGCTATTATCATCAGTTATGAGCCTTTCAAGAGATTTATTTTCCGCAACAAGTGGTATTATGTATCAATATATGGAAGCAAATTTTCAAGGTTGCGGTTGGATAATATTTTTCATAATATCAGGATTAATGAGTTTACCGAGTATTTTTATTGTTTTATTTGGCCTCAAAAAATATAAATAATAATTGTAAAATTAAAAAAAATGAATTAGAATAATATTGTTGTTTTTGAAAGATAATATTATGACGGGTTATAGTGAAAAACATAAATATAAAACAACAGATTTAGATTCCGAAACACAAGAAATTTTGGAAAAAAATGAATCGTGGAAAGCAACTGTTGCTCAAATCGGTAAGTATGAAAATACGAAAAACGGTAAATTAAGTAATGATATTGTATTTACCGGAAAAAACTTACAAGGCGGTAATTTTTGTGGGGAAAATTTTGAAAATACCAACTTTAGCGGCAGTAATTTAAAAGAAGTAAATTTAACAAAAGCAAATTTAAAAAATGTAGATTTTACCGGCGCTGATTTAAGTGGTGCTGATTTAAGTAATTCAATATTGGATGGTGCAGTATTTACCGGCGCAAAATTAATAGGTACAAACTTTACCGGCGCGCATATGCACGGGGTAATATTAAAAGATGCTGATTTACAAGACGCTATTCTGTTGGATGCCGATTTAGATAATTTATCTATTGAAGAATTACAGGAACTTGTTGAATATTTAGCAACATATTATCCGCATAAATTGAATTTAAGCCGATTAAATTTAACATTGTTGGATTTGAAAAGAATAGACTTAAGAAATGTTAATTTAAAAGGTGTTGATTTTACCGGCTGTAATTTTTTCGGAGTTAATATTTATGAGCTTGATTTAAGTGAGTGTGTTATTTCACCGGCACAAATTGAACAAGCAATAGGACATACTCCGACACCGGCAGAATTGCAGAAAATTTTAGCACCTAAAAAAAAGAAAAATAAATCAAAGCAAATAGGAATAGATTTTTCATCTTTGTTTGATAGTCGTGGTGGTTTTGATTTAGATACAACTAAAATAAGTATAAATGTAGATACTATTTTCAGTAAAGGTAAAGAATTTATCAAAAGTTTTCAAAAAGAAGATTCTGATAGTAAAATAATGGATAAGTTTAATAAAGATAAACAAGAAAAAGAAAGTCAAGAAAAAGAAAGCAACGTGGATGAATTAAGAAAAGCTATTGAACAACATAAAAAAGAAGTTCTAGAACAACGAAAAGAGCAAATATATCAAGAATCAAAACAAAAAGAAATAGAAGAAACACGAGAAAAAATTAAAGAAAGTAAAAGTGTTTTAACACGTTCACAAAACAGTAATGAAAGATAAGGATATGGAAGAAACCTTATTTTCAAGTAATGTAAAAAGACCTTTAGCTGATAGATTACGACCAACAAAATTAGAAGAAGTTGTTGGCCAAGACCATATAGTCGGTGAAAATGCACCTTTAGGTAGAATGATAAAATCCGGCAAAATAACCTCGTTTATTTTATGGGGTCCTCCGGGATGCGGAAAAACAACAATAGCACGTTTAATTGCCGAATATACAAACCTTTATTTTGAACAAATTTCTGCGGTTTTTTCTGGTGTCGGAGATTTAAAACGTGTGTTTCAATATGCCGAAGAACGTCGTACCCGTGAAGGAAAAGGCACTTTATTGTTTGTTGATGAAATTCACAGATTTAATAAATCACAACAAGATGGTTTTTTACCTTATGTTGAAAACGGAACTGTTATACTTGTTGGTGCTACAACCGAAAATCCTTCATTTGAGCTTAATTCCGCTTTACTTTCACGTTGTCAGGTGTTTGTTTTAAATCGGTTGAATACTGATGATTTTGAAGAATTATTACAGCGTGCCGAAAAAGAAGAAGGGCAAAAATTACCTATTGATGATGAAGCTCGTACCTTTATTAAAGAAATTGCTGACGGAGACGGCAGATATATGCTGAATATTGCCGAAAATATTTGGCTTTATGCGCAAAATGGTGAAATTTTTAATAAAGATCAAATATTGCAAATTATTCAATCTCGTTCACCAATATATGATAAAGGGCGTGACGGTCATTATAATTTAATATCAGCTGTACATAAATCAATGCGCGGATCGGATGTTGATGCGGCATTGTATTGGGTTTCGCGCATGTTGATAGCCGGTGAAGATCCGCGTTATATTTTGCGCCGTTTGTTGCGTTTTTCTATTGAGGATGTATCTCTTGCCGACCCGAACGCTGTTAATCAGGCAATATCGTGCATTGAAACCTATGAACGTCTTGGTTCACCGGAAGGAGAACTCGCCGTTTTACAATTAACGGCATATTTAGCAACAGCACCGAAATCAGCCGGTGTTTATAAAGCAATGCATAAAGCTTTTGATGCCGCTAAAAAAACCGGTTCATTAATGCCGCCTAAACATATTTTGAATGCACCGACAAAACTGATGAAAGATTTAGGATATTTTGACGGCTATATTTATGATCAGGATTTAGAAGATGGTTTTTCAGGGCAAAATTATTTTCCTGATGGTATGGCGCGCCAAAAGTTTTATTTTCCGGTTGAGCGCGGATTTGAGCGTGAAATTAAAAAGCGTATAGAATATTTTGATAAGTTACGAAAAGAAAAACAAGCTAAAAAAGGTGAAAAATAAAATGTCCGGAGTAACGATTGTAAAGGTAAAAAATGAAGATGATGGAATTCGCTTAAACAGATGGTTTTTACGAGAGTATCCGGCTTTAAGTATGAGCCGATTGCAAAAACTGTTGCGTACCAAACAAATAAAAATAGATGGTAAACGCGCCGAAACATCTACCCGTTTAATTGCCGGACAGGAAATACGAATTCCTCCGCTTGATAAAGAAAAAGCCACAACAGATAATACGGTTTTAAATAAAAGTGATAAAGATTATATTACTTCAATGGTTATTTTTAAGGATAAAAACATTATTGTATTAAATAAACCATCAGGCTTGGCTGTGCAAGGCGGAACAAACACCTCTCGTCACATAGACGGTTTGTTGGAAGCTTTAAAATTTGAAAATTCGGAAAAACCGAAACTCGTGCATCGTATTGATAAAGATACCAGCGGCATATTAGTTTTGGCTCGTAATCGCCAGGTTGCGGAAATACTGACAAAAGCTTTCAGAGAACATAATTTAAGTAAAACATATTTGGCTTTGGTGCGTGGGTGTCCCGAAAAACTTTCCGGTGAAATAAATTTGCCACTTGAAAAAATAGGAGAAAGGGTACAAATAATCGATGACGGCAAAAAAGCTGTAACGCAGTATCGGGTTTTAGATAAAGCTGGTAAAAAATACGCATTGGTGGAAGCAAAGCCTTTAACGGGGCGAACACATCAAATCAGAGCGCATTTAGAGGGAATAGGAACGCCTATTTTGGGTGATAGTAAATATTATGGAAAAGAACGTTGCCGTTTAAGTGAGGTGGCGGATAAATTATATTTGCATGCTTATCAAATAGATTTATCACTCATCTATGGTAAAAAAACAATTATTCGGGCAGAGTTACCGAAACATTTTGCCGAAGCGTGTCAATTTTTTGGATTGGATTGGAAAAAATGAAAAAGATTGTAATTTTTTTATGTATCATAATATTTGTGCCGGTTGTTGTTATCGGTGGGGTGTTGGGGTTTTTAAAGTTTGCCGATTTGAATAAATATAAGCCACAAATAGAAAATATGGTTCAGAAATATGCACAAATTAAAATAAAAATTAACGGTGATTTAGATGTTGGTGTTTCTTTAAAACCAAGTTTAGAAATGAATGATGTTTCGGTGTATAATCCGAAAAACGAACAAGAAAAGTTGGCACAGGTTGGAAATGCGTTGGTGCGTATTTCCGTATTACCGTTGCTGCATAAAGAAATTGTTGTTGATACAATAGAAACATCGGATACTGCGATATATTACGGTGAAAAAGATGTCTTTCTTATAAAAAATCTGACTGCCGGAATGGATAGTTATGCTTCACCGATAAATATTTCTTTTGAAACAAACGTTGCCAATATTGATATTAACGGTAATAGCTCATTTTCTTCGTTGCAAAGTTTACAACAAAATAACTTTGATAAAACAGATATAGACTTCAATGTAACTGCCATGGGTTATTTGCTTTCGTATAAAGGCGCATTAAACGGTTTAACTGATAAAATCAATACTGTTGGCTCTTATGAATTTAGTTATAAAACATCCACGGTTGATGGTGATATATCCGCCGATTTAGCTCCTGAAATTCCTGAAATTAAAATGAATACATCAGCAAAAGTTATAAATGTTTCTGATTTTATTGCAAAACAACACGCAGATAGCGGTTGGTTTGTATCCGAAGCTTTTGCTGCTGATTATATTCCGAATACGGACATCCCTTACGATTATTTAAAAATGGCAAATGTTGATGTGGATTTTGATTTTAAGGAAATTAATGTTGATTCACATATAAAAGCTGAAAATGTAAAGGGAAATATATTGGTTAAGAACGGTGTATTTAAAACTAATATAACAAACGCTGATGTTAAAGGATTTAATATAAACAGTGTTGTAAGTTTGGATTCACCGAAAAGTTTGCCGTATATAAAACTAAATGTAAAAGGTGATACGCTTAATGTAGAAGATTATATATCAGCGGCGCAACAAAATAAACATGCCGCCATAGATTGGATTATTCCGAATGCGCAGGCTTCCACATTAATGAAAAACACACAAATTCCGTATCAATATTTGAAAATTGCTAACGCTGATGTTGGTATGAATATAAAAAATATCAAGATTAATAAAGATGTTTCTGTTTCTGATTTTTTAGCAGATTTAACAGTTAAAAACGGTGTATTTAAAGCCAATATAAAATCATTGAAAGCCGGAAACGGTAATGTAAGCGGCAATTTTGGTATTAATGCCGGTTCACAGACAGCTTCTGCGGATTTAACCGGAAAAGACATTATTTTACAGCAACTTGATAAATCTTTTTCCAATTTAAACAATCCTTATTTACAGATAAAAGAAGGTGGTAAAAACAATGTTTTGGTTCGGTTGACAACAAGCGGAAAAGATACGAATCAATATTTATCAAATATGAACGGTGAGA
Organism: Alphaproteobacteria bacterium; assembly: GCA_024408895.1. Classification (GTDB taxonomy): domain Bacteria; phylum Pseudomonadota; class Alphaproteobacteria; order RF32; family CAG-239; genus RUG410. The sequence goes on from JAKSUO010000003.1 coordinate 9,417, forward strand.
TTATAGTTTTAACTGATAAATCTATTGTTAACATAAAAAGTTTGGATAATTTACGCGGTAATATTTTAGTTCAAATATTGGAAAATTTGAAATTAAATGTTGTTGGTAGTGATTTGAATTTATCATGTATGGTGGCAAGAACAGATATAAAAAACGGCGTAATGAATTTTCCGAAAGGTTTGGTGTTTGATTCCAGTGATTTTTATTTAGTTGCTGACGGTAAAATAAGTTTGCGTGATGAGAAAATAAATTTAGATATTCAACCTTTTTCCGGTAAAATAAAAGATACGAGCATTTCTTCCATTTTAGGCGGACTATTGAAAATAAAAGGCACGATAAGTTCTCCGAATTTAGCTATTAATAAAACATCTACGGCTAAGAATGTAATTGCCGCTGTTGCAACAGCCGGTATGTATAATGTTGGTGATTTAATGCTTTCGGCAGATCAAGCTCCTTGCCATACGGCGCTTATAGGCACACCTTATGCCGATTATTTTAAGGCAGATAATTCTGTTCGTGCGAATGTTTCAAAAGGTTATACAAATACAAAAGATTCGGTTACTGATATTGGAAATGGTTTAAAAAAACAAGTAAAAAATATTAAGAATCAATTGAAAGGTTTGTTCAAGTAATGATGTTTCGGGATGTAGAGCAATATGTCCTTCAAAACAAGGAAAAAATAGTATCTCTTTTAACAGAATATGTTTTAACGGATACTATTTTGTTTTGGTCTGATGAAAAAGATTTGAATTTTTTACAGCAAGAAAAATGGCAACCGATAATAGATTTTGTTAATAAAGAAATCGGTATAAATTTACAAAAAACATATAAAATAACACCGCCGAGTGAAAATAATCTTTATCAAGAAGCATTTAAAATTTATATAAGAACACTGTATTTAAAAGAGCTTACAGCCCTTTATTTAGGGGCTACTGAGTTAAAATCGGTTTTGTTGTCTATTGCTTTTGTAAAAAAGAAAATAAGCGCCACAGAAGCTTTTAATTTGAGTTTTTTGGAAGAGTTTTTTCAAAACAAAAGTTGGGGAACAGATAAGGAAGCAGAAAACAAAAAAGAACAAATCAAGGAAACAATTTTAAAAATAGAGGAATATTTACAAGAAAATGGATAGATGTTTATGTATTAAAGGCCGTGTCCAAGGAGTCGGTTTCAGATATTGGGTGGTTTTGAAAGCCTATACAATCGGCGAACTTTCTGGTTATGCGTGCAATATGGAAAACGGTGATGTTGTTGTTTTAATGTCCGGTCCGGAAAATAAAATGGATAAATTGCAGACTCAACTTTACAAAGGTCCGCTTTTTTCCAGAGTTGACAGCGTTACTCTTGCACCTGAATATATAAGTTTGTTTCCGCCGATAAAACAAGGTTCTTTCAAGCGCATTTAAGTAAAACTTCCGGTTAAGTTGAAAATACTTCTACTCACCTTATTTTTTTGCAAGGAGAAAAATATGCGAGTAGAAAGAAATTTAGATAACATTGATAAATGTTTGTGTATGAAGTGCATATCATATACAGGTGAGTGCAAATTAAAAAATGCACCGGAAAATTTTTTAAAACTTATGGAAAATTATAAACTTACCGATCATTATGAAAAAATGTTTTGCGCTTATGGTAAAAGCCAATGTATAGAATTAAAGCAGGGATGTTTGTGTTCGCAATGTGAAATATATTATAAATACAAACTGCAAAATAAATATTATTGCCTAAAGACGGGTGGTAAAACAGTGTAATTTTTTAACACATTAAATGATATTTTTTATTTGTTTTCTGTAATTATTTTTCAGATGAATCTTTATAAAAAAAGCACCCCGAAAGGTGCTTTCCTATTGGTGCGCTAGGCCAGACTTGAACTGGCACGGGATAAATCCCAACAGATTTTAAGTCTGCAGCGTCTACCGATTCCGCCACAAGCGCATCTCTGAGAGAGTTTATACATAAAAAAATTTTTAAATGCAACATAAAACTTGTATTTTTTTATAAAATATGTTTAATTACTTTCGGAAAGAGGGCTTGCTGCTCTCTAAATAACTTGAGAATACGTCAGAAACAGCGTTTCGGTATTCTTTGGGGAGAACTAAAATGAAATCTGTTAATATCTCTATCCAACATCATATATTTCCGAATATATATGAAGACGGATGGAAGTTTATTGCCTTGTGCGCAGTTATTACGCTTATAACCGCACTAATTTGGTTTCCTTTAGGTTGTATCTCTTTTATTTTCACGGTTTTGTGTTTTTATAATTTTCGTGACGAAGATAGAATCACGCCGATTTTATCTGGTGCCGTTATTGCTCCGGCAGACGGACATATTGTCGCAATAACGCGTGAAAAAGGTCCGGATGCAATCGGACTGCAAAATAAAAATTTTACCCGTATATCCATATACAGTGATTTATTGAATTGCCATATTAATCGCATACCGATTAAAGGAAAGATTAATAAAATCTTTTATGATGCCGGCAAAAAATATACCGGTAGTCTGGATAAAAACAATATGGGTAATGAAAGATTGATATTTTCCTTAAGGTCGGGCGAAGGAATGGATTTTATTCTGCAACTATCGGCTGTTTTTTGTAACAAGCGCATTGTCACAAAAATAGCTTCCGGCAATGAATTTAAGGCTGGAAACAGATTCGGATTTATCAGGTTTGGTGGTTATACTGATATTTATCTACCTGATAAAACAGAACCGTTGGTTTGTATTGGGCAAAAAATGATTGCCGGTGAAACCGTTATTGCCGATACAGCTTCCGATGCTCCCCGCATGGAAGGAGAAATTAGATAATGACTAAAAGAGTAAAAAAAGTCGCTGCATCAAAAATTACGCAGACGAAAAATGTTTTAAAGAAAAAAACCATAGGTAAACTTAAAGAGGTGCCTTTTAGAAAAATGGCACCGAATATTGTAACATTAATGGCATTGTGTGCCGGTATTACAACTATTAAGTACGCAATATTAGGAAAGTTGACCTATGCCCTGGTTTGTATTTTTTTGGCTAGTGTGTTTGATGGTTTAGATGGTCGTGTTGCCCGTAAATTAAAAGCATCTTCAAAATTTGGCGCGGAATTGGATTCGTTGTCGGACTTTGTTAGTTTTGGTGTAGCACCGGCTATATTGATGTATTTATGGAGTGTACAATTAATTCCTCACTGGGGTTGGATTTTCACTTTATTGTTTTCGGCGGCAATGGCTATGCGTTTGGCTCGTTTTAATACCATGTTGGAAGATTCCAGTGTTCCGGAATATTGGTCGCACTATTTTGTTGGTGTACCGGCTCCGATGGCTGCCGCAATATGTGTTATGCCATTGTTGATTTCACGAGGTAATGCTGAATGGGAGTTTATTTTACGCTCTCCTTATTTGTGTAGTTTTTTGATGTTATTGGTTGCTTATTTAATGGTTAGCCGCATACCAACTCTTTCATTAAAGAAAACAAAAGTCAGTGCTGACTTTGTATTGCCGCTTATGGTTTTGTTTGTTGTGTTTATCAGTTGTTTGCTTACAAAACCTTGGCTGACTTTAGGGTTGTTCACACTCTGCTATGTTTTAACCATACCGGTAACAATTATACGTTTTATGAAAGATAAAAAAGCATACGAAGCAAATATGAAGGTAAATGAGTGAAAATATTTTTATCACCATGCGCCGAAAATAAATTTTATAGCAACGTTTTTCGTGAGCCGAAAAAGATAATTCTTCTTGAATTTTGACAAAAAAAAGTGTAAAAAAGAATAAGAGAGTTATTTTATAGGTTAAAAAAGTGGCAAACTTAGAAGTAATAAAAGATATAGCGGCGTTAAATTTTGGAGAACACGCCAGTTTGTTGCAGTTATTACAAAAACAAGCTGAAGAGTCACCGAAAACAGCAAATTCTTTATTGCCGAAATTTTATCGCTTACTTGAAGGTAAAGGCAGCAGCTCAGACATGTTACCTGTTGCCGCCCAAACTTTTGCATCTATTTCAAAAGGTTTATCACAATCGGAAATTGTTGAAGTATTAACAACTTTACATAAAAATGATAAATATAATTTTATTGAGCGCGGAACCAATATCATCTGCATGCAAAATCCTGTGTGTGCAGAGCCTATTTTTAATTATATCTTCACTCAAGTAGAAAAAACACCGTACAGTGATGATAAACAGAATTTTTTTATGCCGGCAGTGCGGAATTTAACAACGACTCTCTTATGTGCTGCGGATGAAGAGCTTCTTCCTATGATGAATAAAATAAATTCATTAGAACCTGAAATCCAGAATTTATTTATTTCTTCTTACGGAAAAATATATGCTTCAAGACCGCTTTTAAGGGATGATATTTGGGGAAAGTTATTAAAAGAAGCTTCAACAACTTCTAGGTTTGACCGCTTGTACGAAAATCTCGGGGATGTTGTTAAGGCGAATAGTGAAAAAATTCCTGAATGTTTGCGTATTATCAGCTCTAAGATAACCGATACAAATCACGATACCTTGGACTTAAAGAAGGCTTACGAGGTTTTAGGTAAAATCCGCAGCATTTATCCGCATACCGAAAAAGTTGATGCCATTTTTTTAAGAGGCTTGCAAAATCCAAAAAACAGTATGAGTTCTAAAAGAGCGGCATATCGTCAAATGGGAAAAATTAACGAATTAACATCACGGTCATCTGTCGGTCAGCGCGTTGAAAAGACAGACGATAATCCACACGGATTTAAAAATGTTGATAGTATAACGGTAGATGAACCGGCTGTTTTATTTTTGGGCGGCAATGCCACAAATTCTGACAGAAGTGCTAACGGTTATCTTTCATCGCTTGAAAAGTTGTTGCAACACCATAAGGTAGAGGAAAATATTGCACTTTACGCGGCGATTTACGATTTTGGAGAAATGGACGACAGAGCTGTTGCATTCAATGATAATTTAGCTCGAACAAAGTTAATGCAAGACCATCATCGCTCGGTAAAACTTAATAAACAACTTAATGAAGATACTTTACATCCTCGCTACGTTGATGATTTGTTTGACAAAGCATTATTACACCGCATAAGTGATGAACACGGAAAAAGATTGTCTGCAGATGAGGCCTGCGCTAAAATACGCAAATTAACAATTGTTGCCCATTGTCATGGAGCTTACACTTTTTTGAAACTGGAAGAAAAAATGCAGGCAAAAATGAAAGAACTCGGCTACACTGACGAGGAACGTTTCAAAATTCAACATGAGATGTTATGTGTGGCTCATGCACCTTACGCGCCTCTTGGTGTTTCAAAATCAACAATGATTTCTTTTGCTTCGGCCGAAGATTTAGAAGTAAAGCATTATAACAATTTTGAAACCGAGATTCGGGCAATGTCTAAAAATAATGAGGTTATGCTGAGCTATTTTCCCGATAAACAAGGTGAGCTTTTTTTAACACCATCTATGGGAAAAGATGTTGATGAACATAATTTTTTAGGCTATTTACCAGAAAATCAGGGATTGAGTAAGGAAGGACTGGCTATTATGGCTCTGTCCGGCAATGCGATTGTTAATGGTGTAAAAAATTCATTATCCGGTGAATCATTGCCGTCGGTTAAGGATCTTGTTTGCGGTCAAGATAAAAAATATCAAAAGTTATTTGATAAATTAAAAGACAATGGTGCAAAAATGTGGCAGAAAATGTCGTTAAATATGTCAATTCGCTTAAAAAATATTATTGAAAATAACAACTTGAGTAAAAATTAAAATACAAAATAAGAGAAAAATAGCAGAGAGGTTACTATGGATAAAATTGAAGAAATGCGTGAAAAAATTCAACCGGATTTTAAGACAAGAGAGGAATTATATGCATACGCTGCTGACAATTACTCAGTGGAAATTACTCCGGAACAAGCATTTAAGGAAATTGAAGATAATTTGTTGCCGGCTTTTAGTGTTGCTAAAGAGTTATGTGAGCATCTGAGCGGTGATAAGGATTATTTTAAACAAGAAAAACATACTAAACGTTTATATCATATGGCTTTAGTTTCGCGAATGATAAAAAATATAAATGAACTAAGTGGAACTTATGAAGAAAAAAAGAAGAGCTTGCGTTTATCTGACCCACATTATCGTGGAATGTTCTACATAATAAATGGTCAAAGAACCAAAGAACTTTCTCCTTTCAGCAAGAAAGAAGATAGGGGATTTAAGGATTTTATTTCTAAAGCGGGAATTGGATGTGCTGCTTATGATGATCAACTTACCACAATATATTTTGGGGTTATACGAAAAGATATACTTGATGAGCAACAAATTTCTTCTGTTTCAGGTAAATTTTTGAACTGGGAAGTTGCTAAAGATTCCGGTGTTTTGTGGGCAGCCACTCAGCCTTTTGTACATAATGAAATGACAAAAATGGCTCAAAAAAATGGTGTTGATTATGCGCAACGATATGATTTTTATCAAGATGCAGAGAAAAAAGTTCAAGAAAAAATAGCTGAATTTTGTGATATGAAACAAGCAGAGTATCAAAAGAATTTAGTTACTGGAATAAGAAATCAGGCTGTAAAGAATAGATAATCAGCATAAAATACTTGAAATTTAAAAAAATTGCGCTATGTTAAGGCGAATTTTTAAAACGGCAATAATTTGCCGTTAAGTTTTTGATGTACAGAGGAATTTAATATGAGTATGCGTAATATTGCCATTATCGCCCACGTTGACCACGGTAAAACAACATTGGTGGACGGTTTGTTAAGACAAAGCGGAACTTTTCGCGACAATCAAAAAGTTGTTGATTGCGTGATGGATAGTAATGATTTGGAACGAGAACGCGGCATTACCATACTTTCAAAATGCACATCGGTTGACTGGAACGGTGTACACATCAATATTGTTGACACACCGGGACACGCGGATTTTGGCGGTGAGGTTGAACGCATATTATCTATGGTTGATGGAGTTGTTTTGCTTGTGGATGCTTCCGAAGGTCCAATGCCGCAAACAAAATTTGTTTTAGGAAAGGCTTTAAAAATCGGCTTAAAACCTATTGTTGTTATTAATAAAGCCGACAAACCGGATGCACGTCCGGACGAGGTTTTGAATGAAATTTTTGATTTGTTTGTCAGCTTGAATGCTACGGATGAGCAGTTGGACTTCCCTACTCTTTACGCTTCCGGTCGCAACGGTTGGGCGGTGCGTGAGCTTGATGATGAACATAAAGATTTAACGCCGTTGTTTGAAACGATTTTATCTTATGTCAGCGAGCCGGTATGTGAACCGGATAAACCGTTCAGAATGCTTGCAACCACTTTGGAAGCTGATAAATTTGTCGGTCGTATTTTGACCGGAAAAATTCAAAGCGGCAGTGTTAAAGTAAATGATACAGTTAAAGTCATTAATAAAGATGGTGAAGTTGAACGCACTAAAATCACCAAAATTATGGCATATCAGGGGCTGGAACGCGCGGCATTGAATGAGGCGCACGCCGGTGATATTGTGGCTGTTGCCGGTATTGTGAAAGGCACGGTTGCCGATACAATTTGCGCTCTTGATGTTCCGGTAACCGACTATATTAAGGCGCAACCGATTGATCCACCAACATTGGTAATGACTTTTTCGGTTAACGATTCTCCCCTTGCCGGTCGCGAAGGTGATAAAGTTACTTCTCGGGTAATTTGGTCGCGTTTGGAAAAGGAGGCCGAAGGTAATATTGCACTTAAAATTTCGCGCACAGAAAATACCGACAGTTTTGATGTTGCCGGCCGTGGTGAATTGCAGCTTGGTGTTTTGATTGAAACAATGCGCCGTGAAGGATTTGAACTTTCTATTTCTCGTCCGCGTGTGATTATGAAACGTGATGAAAACAATCAGCTTTTAGAACCGATTGAAGAGGTTGTTGTTGATGTGGATGAAGAATTTTCCGGTACGGTAGTGGAAAAACTCGGCCAACGCCGTGCAGAAATGATTGATATGATACCATCGCAAATCGGCAATAAAGTTCGTTTAGTTTTTCATGCACCGTCACGCGGTTTAATCGGATATCATTCCGAATTTTTAACAGATACCCGTGGTACAGGTGTTATGAACCGTATTTTCTATGCGTTTGAGCCGTATAAAGGTGAAATTGAAGATCGCCGCAACGGTGCAATGATTTCCAGTGAAGATGGTCAGGCAATTGCCTACTCTCTTTGGAAACTGCAAGACAGAGGAGCGATGTTTGTGGAGCACAACAGTCCGGTTTATGTTGGTATGATTATCGGTGAACATAACAAATATAATGATATTGAAGTTAATCCGACCAAATCTAAGCAATTAACCAATATTCGTGCTGCCGGTAAAGACGAGGCGATTGATTTAATTCCACCACGCAGAATGAGCTTAGAACAAGCATTAGCGTATATTCAGGCCGATGAACTTTTAGAGGTAACTCCAAAGTCATTGCGTTTGCGTAAAAAGATTTTAGATCCGATAGCACGCAAACGTTCAAAAAACAACGGCGATAACGAGCAAAGTAAAATATATTTCATACAAACATTCGTCAAAGTCAGGACTTGTCAGTTATTTTTTTGGCAATAAGGTGGAAATGTTTTTACTCTTTATTTTAAATTTTTGTTGTAAGTTAATAAACAAAGCATAAAATCGCATTAAGTTGAGGTAAAAATGGCTGAAAATGATATAGCAAGAAAATGTCCGGAATATTGTCCTTTTTTGAAGGCAAACAATACTTTTTGCGGTTTGTTTGGCCGCTCGTTGCAAGCATCAAATGATATAACAATTCGTTGTGAAGAATGTAAAAATCCGGAACAAAGAATGAGCTCTTATAAAGCATTGGGTTTAAGCATAGACGATCGCTCGCAACTTTGGCAAAAAGCCATTGCAAAACACAATGAAATAGAACTCGGTAAAAAACGTGAACAAGAAGCGATGCGCAAAAAATTTGCGGCTTTTTTGGAAGATAAATATGGTAATCGTCCGCCATTAGATGGAAATACATTTTTGAAGAATCTTATTATTAATCTGTATATGGTTTTGGATTCCACCGAACGTGATATGATGATGGCGGTATTAAAAGGTCGTAACGGTGATGCTCTTATTCAGGCAATTGAGCGTGCGCCGAAAGATGATAGTCTTCTCAGAAGTATTCGCCGTGAGTTGGATGAAAAATTCCAAGAACATCAGATTATGATGCAGCGCACACAAAGACAAAACGAAAATATCAATTTTAAATAAAATATTTGTTGATTTTTTGTCAATGATTCGTTACAATGACTGTATAACGGAGAAAGATAAATGGCAACAGAATATTTATTGGTTAAAACAAAAGATAATAATGTCATTGTATTTGTAATAAATTATGCTAATTCGGCAGAGAAAACGCGTATTAAAACAGCGTGCCAAAATGCGTGTATCAACAAAACATATCTTGAACTGTCCGGACAGCAATTTAACATACGAGGAGCAACACTAAACGTTGATAATACGGAGTTTTTGGAGAAAGAAATTTCCGGTTATAATTTTCGTAAAAATCCGACAGAATATCACAATGATTTAAGTACGGCAAATATGCCGCACTGCCCGCCGAATACCATACAGTTTGATTACACGGTTCCTGATAATGTTGTTCCTGAAGTGTTTAAAAGCATTGGCGGTAAAATCACAAAAACAGATAAGACATATGATGTTGTTTTTGATGGGAATGAATACGTTGTCCGAGATTTTAGGGGAACAACAGCAATATTTCATTCTGACGGAAACAATATAGAAGTTATTCGTAATCAATACCGTTTTCCAACTCAAGAATATAATGAACTGCAAGATATGGTTCATCAATTTGAATTGGCAAAGGCAGGAAATCATAACTTAGATGTTTATGATTTTTGCGATGATATTGAGGATGTAAGAAAAAAAAGTTTATTTAAAATTTATGCAGATGAATATAAGCGTGTTCAACATCACGAAAAAACAGTTTTACACGAACTTAAACACTTTAAAAATAAAGTCTTTTATGATGGATTAAGCATAAAACGCGATGCTAAAAGACTTTTGGCGGAAGATTGTTATCGCATACATGTTGAAGATGAGCGCAGTGCGTATTTAGAGCAAGTTATCAATGGGGTGAATAGATACTTAAAAGGTGGAAATTACAACGATTACAGTATGTTTGACGAGTTTTCCCATGATTTTGCGCAGACGTTGAAAAATTGTGCCTCAGATGAGGAGCGTATTGCGCTTGCAACAAATATGGGAGCGATTGTTGATTATACCATTAAAAAATTTAATATTACACTTAAGGGGTCGTATGATACCGGCCAATTTATAAATAATACGGAAGAAATTGCAAAACTACAACCTGCGACAGCTCCGGAAGATACTGATAGATCGTGGTTTAAGAAAATTCGCTCAATGTATTATAATTTTGAGATTTATAATCCTCAGACCGGTCAAATGGAGCATAGAAACTTAGCGCAATATATAACACCTGAGTTGGAGGTGAAAGCCGAAAATTATGTGGATAATAGTAATGAACCGGGCAGAACAATAGATGTTGTCGGCACAATTATCAATCCGGCACAAAATGCTTTA
>JAKSUO010000030.1 GCA_024408895.1 Alphaproteobacteria bacterium
CTATAAGCTTTACTGAACCCCGCGTCTAACGCGGGGTTTTCAGGATACAAAAAAATCCCCTTTGATTTTTTTCAAAGGGGATTTTAGTTTAACTCCACTTTTTGAAACACAGTTCATGCCGGCGGAGATATTTACTCACACACTTATTTACGGATTAAGGTTGTTCACACCGCGATAAATAAACATTGCATCACGAATGTGTTCAATGCCTAAAAGCTTCATAATAAAGCGAGCACCGCCTAAGCCCCATCCGCCGTGCGGAGGCATACCATAGCGGAAGAAATCCAGATACCACTGAATATCTTTGGTTCCTAATCCTTTGGCTTTAAGCTGTTCAACCAATACATCATAACGTTCTTCACGCTGTGCCAGAGTTGTAATTTCCAGACCGCGATAAATCAAATCCGCTGATTTGGTGCACGGCTTATCCGTATAATATTTATGATAGAACGGACGAACAGAAATCGGGAAATCGGTTAAGAAAACAAAATCCTGCCCCTGTTTTGCAAAATGATCTCCGAGTGCTTTTTCTTCTTCTGACGTTAAATCAGATTCTAAATCTTTAGAGCCGAGCAATTTTTTGGCTTCTGCCATTGTGATACGCGGAAACGGCAAACTCGGAACAGTAACATCAAGCCCGTATATTTCCTTAATTTCACTAGCGTAATTCTCTTTGATTTTAGTTAAAATATAAACAATCAGATTTTCTTCAAGTTCCATAATATCATTATGATCTTTAATAAATGCCATTTCCACATCATAAGAAGTACATTCGGTAGCATGACGGCTGGTAAAAGATTTTTCGGCGCGGAAAATAGGACCGACTTCAAGCACTTTTTCCAAACCAGATGCAATGGCCATTTGCTTATAAAGCTGCGGGGATTGCGCCAAATACGCTGGACGATCAAAATATTTCACTTCAAATAAATCGGATGAGCTTTCCGACGGTGTCGGCATTGTTTTCGGTGTATGAACTTCCACAAACCCTTGATTAAACAAATATTCGCGATAATAACGATCAAATGCACTTGATAATTTCATAATCAGCATATTTTTAGGTTTACGCAAATCCAAGAAACGATACTGGTGACGAATATCGGTTGCCGCCTCAACTTCATTTTTTTCATTAACGGCAATCGGCAATTCCGGTTCACTTATTGCCAAAGCTTTAATACTCTCAACTTCAACTTCATAACGGCCTTCGCGAGTTGGATCCTTTTTCGCCATACCGATAATTTCCACCGTTGATTCAAGCGACAAAGTTTTAACATAAGCAAACGCCTCGGCGTTGGATTTAACAATAACATTTTGAATTGTACCGGTTACGTCACGCAAAATCAAAAACGAAACACTGCCTTGAATACGCAATGCATGAACAAAACCTTTAAGCAGAACTTGTTCTCCGACATGTTCCGGTACTTCTTTAACATAAATTCTTGATAACATTATAACACCTTTTTAATTTTGTTATGAGCCGTAAGGGCGATTAATGTCGCGGTGCCACCTTACTTTGTTCTTTATTATAGCTATAACGGGCAAACCCGAAAGGTTCTAATAAAAATTTACCTTTAAAAGCAAATTTCGTTCTTCCTTCAGCTCCCCTGTGTCACAGGATTATCGCTTTTACAAATGGAAGATAACTTAATTCATTTTCAAAATCAAGAAATTTTTAGCTAAATTATCCGCTTCATACAACAACAGATTAGCCATTGCCAAAGCACTACGGCAATATAGATTTAACTGCGTACTTATAACAACACTTTATTCGGCTTAACTGTTATTCTTTAACTATACCATCAAATGAATAATTAAATACTTCTGGTTGCTCAAAAAATCTGACATGATACACATTTTCTTTGTTATCTATCACATAACTAATATCGCTGACTTCTTGCAATCCGCTTGTTTGTTTTGCAGCCGCCGGTAACTGTTGAAATGAATGAGTAATCAGGTTAGTCAAAGCATCAACTTTAGCTTTTTTTTCGGCGTCACTGCAAAAAGACGAAGGAATAGGATCTTTCCACTCTTTTGCAAATTCTTGCACTTCGTTCCATTCTTTTTCATCAATTTTAATATTATGCTGCTGTTGCCAACTTTTTATTTTATCTAATTCATCTTGAATAGTCGCACCTACTTCTTCAGAACAACTATCAAAAGCTATTTTATCTGTATCCACCGCAAATAATTGGCTATACCAAACATTTTTAATAGCTTCGTGCATACTTTCATGAGATATAATTTTTTCATCATTATCTACCATCGTTTGATATCTGCCCATACCAACATTAGAATCTGTTTTTTCATAAGCTCCTTTATCCAACCAATAATTAGTCTGTCCTTTTTGTCCTTCATGCCATACTGGTTTATTATCCACAAATTCTAAAACTCCGAAACGCCCTGTTGCGTCAACCATAGCTAAAGCACCATGCCATTTGGTATATAAGCTGTCTGGGGTATATACATCTAAATTATCCAATAATTTTAGTGCTTCTTCAATATTTGCGGCATGATCGCTTAAATAACGAGAAACTGTAAGGTTTGGAATACGTAATTTTCCTGGGTTAGTCCCGGTCATAACAACTTTATCCGTTGCGTTTCTCATATTTGTTTCAATCATCAAGCCTTTTTCATTTAATGTATCCGTAACCATATAAGGCAAAATATCATACATATCTTTTATTATTTTTCCATCTTCAACAATTTGCTCAAATGTTTCCAGTCCGTTTCCTGTATATCCGATATTTATGGATTTATACTTTCCCGGTTCATCAATTTTCAACACATATGCCGGATATAAACTGTTCGGCAAATCCATATTTCTGCCGAGTATTACAATATTTTCATTTTTATCATTTACAATTTTCTTTATATACGAAGTGCAACCGCCGGGGGTATTATTCTTTTTATATCCGTCAAAACGATTGTTAAGATATTCAAGAGCTTTTTCATCATCAACCTTGTTGTATGTGCCTAAATCAATAACTCCGGTATATCCTTTATCTCTATACTCGGCAATAACTTCCACTTTTACCAACTCATGATTTCTGGTATCTACCTTTTCAGCAGTAGAAGTTTGAGCCGTTATGGTTGCTCCGGCATTAAATGCTGTCAAACAAGACAATAAAACTATTATTTGTGCATAAATTTTTTTCATTTTTCCCCCGAACAAATATCAATTTTTCACAAAATACAACTATTTATAACGATATTCAACATACACTAAATACTAATTATCATATAAGATATAAAAAATTACTAATAAGCCTCTCTATTCATCATCATCTATCAACCCATCATCGTCTGCCAACTCATCATATATAATCAATTCTTCCATTTCCTCTTTTTCTCTTAGCTCTTCCTGCGTATCTTTTTGAGAGGTTATTGGCAATATTGCCCCATCATCATCTGCCAACTCATCATATATGATTAATTCTTCCAATTCCTTTTTTTCTCTTATATCTTCCGGTGTATCGTTTGGAGAGGTTTCTAACAATATAAGTTCATCGTCATCTTTTTTAGTTTTGGACGATTGCAATCGGTCTATAATGAGGTAAATAATTAAGGCGACGATTATTTCTACCATTTTCCGGTTCCACTGATATTGCACCATTTACTTATATGATAATGTATAACATATAATTTTGCAGTTACAAGCGAATAATCTTTATAAACGCCACAATTTGACATCTACTTCACTATTTATAAATTATGTAAAGCTTGCGGTTTACGAACTAAAGTTTTTAATATAATCTTTAATTGCTGTCAAAAATCCATCAAAAAATTGCTCAGGATTTTTTATAATTTCACGTTTTAAATCATGCAAGGAAACTTCTCTTACTTCGTCAACTTCGTTTTTATCTGGTATTATTTTATCGTCAGAATGAGCAATAAATACATGATGATAAGCCGTTTTTCTTCCCTCTCTGATTATAGGAAATGATGTCATCTCTCTTTCAATTATGGTATTGATTCCCATTTCTTCTTTTAATTCACGCTGAGCGGCAACTATATAATTTTCACCGGCATCAACGTGTCCGGCTGCGGAATATGTCCATAACCCACCCCATTTTTTATGCGCTGCAACTTTTTGCAAAATAAGGTTGCCTTTTGAATTAAAAAGCAAAACCGCCGCAATCATCGGATAGTGATTAGGTTTTAGCTGGGTTCCGCGCAAATGTGTTGATATTGTTTCATCATTTTCATCTGCAACGGCAATTAAAGGCTTATTTACCGCTATCAAAACGTATGGCGTGGAATTTTCCGCCGTTAAATCTTTAATATCCACCAAAACCGCACCATTAGAATCCAATCCATCGCCATTTGTTTTGGGCACACCTTTAATTTCAACGTCATACAAAATTGCTTCGTGTTGCAACACACCTTTTTCACCGCTTTTGGGTGTAAAGTCAGAAAAGATTATTGACTTATAGCGCTCATTATCTGCTTTTACAACTTCACACCCTGTTTCTTCCATAACTTCACGTTTTAAGGTTTCAAGATAACTTTCGCCTTTTTCTTGACTTCCGCCTGGCAAATCATAAAGTCCGGTATATGGCCCTCGTGCTTTTTTAATCAGCAAAATTTTTCCGTCTTTAATTATACTTGCATAAACTCCTAAATGTGTTTTGGTTATTAATTTGTTTATGTTTACTTTTACATCAGTCATATCTCTTATCCAATCCCAATTTATCAATTTCTTATCGCTTTTCCGAACATTTTTGATGGTTGCATCCAAATCGCCGGTTTGTGCATATTCATTCAAAATGCGGAAACTTCTATCGTTTTTTTCAACATCATGTTTTACTTTCAGATTATCGGTTTTCGATAAAGAAATGCCGCAAAAAATCTTTGTAAACAGTATAGAGGATTTCTATATTTTGAACCGTTTCGCATTCATTGATTTTATGAATAGTCCCGTTGGTCAGGCCGTATTCGACAACCGGACAATAATTCTTCACAAAACGGGCATCGGATGTTCCGCCGGCCGTTGAATAAAAAGGCTCCTGCCCCGTATGAGTTTTGATAATCTGACTTAATTCTCGAATATGAGCATTAATAGGGCTTAAAAACGACTCGCCGATATATTCGGCCTTAATTTCAAACCAACCGCCGGCTTTTTGTGCCAGTTTATCCGCCCATTCTTCAATACTTTGATAAGTATGCTCCGAGTTGAAACGAATATCAACACGGGCAAATGCCTTGCTTGGCACAACGTTAGTGGCCGGATTTCCGACATCAAATGTTGTCACATGTAAAGATGATGGTCCGAAAAATTCGTTACCGTTATCTAATTTTGTTTCCTGCATCAAATTCAGCAGTTTTACCAAATTGTGTATCGGATTTGTTGCTCCGGCGGCATAAGCCGTGTGCCCCGATTGTCCGAAAGATGTAATATTTAAAACAATATCACCGCGACGCCCGACTTTAATTTCGTCACCCATCATTTTCGGATTCGAGGGCTCACCGACCAAAGCAAAATCAAATTTTTCGCCTTCGTTATGCAGTTGTTCCAAAATACACCGTGTACCTTCAACAATAGGCTCTTCTTCATCACCGGAAAAAATCATGGTTATTTTACCGGCAAATTGATTTTGCTTAATAAAGTCTTCACAGGCCTTGATAAAACAAGCCGCCCCGCCTTTCATATCGGCAATACCGCGTCCGTACAAAACACCGTCTTTAACAGCGGCCTCAAACGGTGGCAGCTGCCACTCGGCTTCATCGCCGGCAGGCACCACATCAATATGTCCGGCAAACAGCAAATGCGGATGCCCCTGACCATACTCGACACACAGGTTAGCAACCGTTTTACCGTTGTTTTCAAACGTCAGTACGCGCGCTTTAAAACCGCACCGTTCCGAATAGTCTTTCAAAAAGCCGATAATCTCTTGCGTATCGCTCGCAAAACTCGGGAAACGAACCAATTTTTGGCATAACTCTGTTACTTCGGACATATTTCCTCCAATCAAAAGTATTATAGCCTATAATTTTTATTTGACAATTAAGAATTTAACGATAGTATTAGGAAAGTTTTTGAGAGATGAAAAAATGATTTATTTTGATACACTCGTTCATATTGACCTGATGCGCAATACATTTTTGCGACGATGACTTATGTTTAAAAATATAACTTAATAACAAAACTCAAAACATTAACATAAACATCAAAAACGAACTTCCTTGCGGCAACGTTCGTTTAATCAGACAGGAACGACAATGAATAACAACGACGAATTAACTCTTAGAAAATTAGATATCACCGATTTAAAGAATTTAATTGATTTGCAAGATAAAATTATTTCTGATTTGAAAGTTGATGAACAGCATTTTATTTTGCATCGGACAGCCAGCGACTTTTTAAACGCGCTCGAAAGCAAATCTATGTACGTTTTCGGTCTTTATGACGGCAACAGACTCGTTTCACAATCTATTTTATCTTTGCCGAACGACAACGACCACCGCGAAATTTCCGAATTTATGAGTGATACCCCTAACTCCGAACTGGCGGTTTATAAAGCTGTTTTGGTTGCCCCGGAATACCGTGGTCGCGGTTTAATGAAAAGAATGTTGCGTACCCGTGAAGAAGCCGCTATTTTGAACTGTCGTCATATTGCCATTACCCAAATTGCCTCCGATAATCCGGCCAGTTGGATTAACGCTTTGCGCTACGGTATGCAAATTACCAAAGTCGGTTTTGATCCGGAAGACAACGCCGAAGTTATCTACTTGCAAAAGCGCCTCGACGGTAAAGTCGACCCGAAAATCAATATGGAACAGGAATATGCAATGTCTCTCGGCAACGATATTCATCACCAAATGCCTATTTTGTTCAACAAAATGCAAAAACTTTCTGCCGAAGGTTGGATTGCTACCGATATCAAAGTATCCGATGACGGCTTTAAGTTAATATGGCACCCGAAAGAAGAAGCTCAGAGAAATCATAAGCAAATAAAGTTTCCGATGCGCCGTGCCGCTCATTTAGAACTTTCTTAAACACGCCATAATCTGTCGTGATTGCGTGCTAATTTAGAGCATCGCAACGATTAACGACGGATAAAATGACAATACATTGTATCAATTTGACCGCTAACAACCCTAAAGTTGGCATATTTTGGCTTATTCCGACAAACAAAGTTGTTGCCGGCAACATAACCGATGACTATACTTTGCTGTATTTAGCTCAGGACATAACCACCGCTGAACATTTTGAAAAGTACTATTCCTCGGCGGCCGACCACTATACGGTATGGATTGCCGTACAACATTCATTTTCTCAACTAAAGCACACACCGTATGAAAAATATCCGCGCGGCCGTGTGACATTTGTTTCCGATGATTACCCGCATACCGGCACATTCAAATTGATGGCGGATATTAAAATCTTATGCTTACCGAAATGTTTGGCCGAACTTAAAAGGCTCTACAACATTTCGCTTTATATATCTCGTCTTGTTGGCGTTGCTTGAGAGCAATAATCTTGTTTTGGACACGCTCTATAGCCGTCTTGTTTCCTGAATATTCCCAGGCTACATCTGCCGTAATATCTACTTTTGTCGGTTTTCCATCCCGATTATAGCTTATTTTGCATATAGTTTCGTCTTTACATACAACCATGACAATTTTTCTAGCTGTATAACCATACCGTACTCCAACTGCTTAAATATTTGATTTTATTACATACTTACCACAACGAGTTCGTAAAATTTCCCAAAATGCGTGTTTTTGAAAACATAACATCCGAACTCGATTAAATGCTTGATTTAAAAAGAAAAACGGCAGTATTTTCTACTACTGCTTAAATTGGTGATGCCTCTTAAACGAAATTTGAACTCGTAAATTTTCGTATTGACCATTCTTTTTTTTCCGATTGCGTATTTTTATTTTCCAATTTATCGTCAAAACATAAAAAACATGGACTTGGACTATTGGTTGAATTTTATAAAGGAATTGATCATGAATAATTTAAATACAATTGATAGTGGTTTATCGTTTTACGTTAAAAGCATTAAAAACTTTCCGATTTTAGAAGCTGACGAAGAATACAAGCTTGCTAAAGAATATCAAGAAACGCACAACAAAAGAATCGCCCACAAGTTGATTCAATCCCACTTGCGTTTGGTCATCAAATTAGCCCGTCAATTTTACGGATACGGCTTGCCGTTAGATGAGTTAATCAGCGAAGGAAATTTAGGCTTATTATATGCCGTTGAAAAATTCGAACCGGATAAAGGATTTAGATTTTCAACTTATGCAATATGGTGGATTAAAGCTTTTATCCAAAAATACATCCTTAATTCTTGGTCACTTGTTAAATTGGGAACAACAAGCGCACAGAAAAAATTATTCTTTAATCTGAAAAAAATAAAAAATCAGATGAATTTGCATGATGATTCGATATTAAACGACGATTTGCTTAAAGATATTGCAGAAAAATTAAACATCAGTATTGACGAAGTTATAGATATGAACAACAGAATTGCTGCTCGAGACACATCCTTAAATGTCAAAATAGGTGATGAAGATTGCGAATTAGGAGATTTTATTGCAGATTCCAAAGAAAATCCGGAAACAGAATGTATCAATCTTGAGTTAAACAAAAAACGGAGAATTTCATTCCGTGAGCATTTTGAAAACTTAAATCCGCGTGAAAAGAACATTCTATTTAAAAGAAGACTTTCCGATAAAGTCGAAACACTCGACGAATTAAGCAAACAATATAACATATCCAAAGAAAGAGTGCGTCAAATTGAATTAAATTCGATTCACAAAATACAAAAAAACATAACGTTGATGTAACCTGCTTAAATATCCGATGCCTTAAAACATCGGATATTTTTTTATAATTTTTCAAGTAAATTTTTGTAATAATTCAAAACAATTCGAACATGCGTTTTATCTTTAACATGTTTCGGTGACAGCAAATACACCGTATGTTTAATATCACAAGGTATATTATCCAAACAAACCACTTTTCCGGTTTTGGCATTAATAAGAGGCATAATTCCGACACCTCCGCCTTTTGTTAAAATATCATTAGTGGCAAACAAACTGTTTGAAAGACAAAATCCGCCTTGCGATTTATTAATCAAATTTTTTGTTTCGCTGTGAGAAAAAGTCTGATTAAACAAAACAATGCGGTGGTTTCGTAAAATATCATCAATATCGGTCGGATAACGATTCATTTGTAAATATTCCGGCGAAGCAAAAAATCCGCATTTCAATTCTTTAGAATAAACAAGCGACCAATCCGAATCTTTCGGCAAAGAATATGTTAAACAAATATCATATTCCGAATGGCTCAAACGCGGAATCTCATCATACACATCAATATAAAGGGACAAATTCGGATAAGTTTTAAAAAAGTCAGCTAGTCCTTCCGCATAAAAAATAGAACGAATATTTCGATCATACGCCACACGAACGGTTGCTTTTGTATTAGGCTCGATAATAATGGAAGAAAAAACATCCTGCAAACAATTTTTGATATTCGGCACATGAGAAATAATCTTATGGCCGGTCGGTGTCAGCAAACATTTTCTGTCAACAACAGTCACCAACTTTGTTCCAAAAGAAGTTTCAAGCATATCAACGTATTTATTTAAGGTATCAATTGAAATATTAAGTTCTTTAGCCGCAGCAATCTTACCTTCGTGAACTTTAATAGCATAAAGCATAATGATGCCTTGTATATAAAAAAAATCTTTTTTATTGAACATAACACGATCCTCTTTTTTTCATCCTATATAGAACTAAAGTTCTAGTCTAGAATAAGCCCATTTTATCTGTTTGTCCCCAAAATATTTGACTTTTTCCCAAATTTATTCGGATATTTCCGAAATCAGACTCAGAAAATATCTTATAACACTCAAAAAATTTTTTGATTATCTTATACGTATAAAAGAAATAAAAAAATGGAGGTACAAAATGTTATTCGGCACAGTTAAATGGTTTAATGCAGAAAAAGGATATGGATTTATTGTTCCCGAAACTGCAGATAAAGATGTCTTTTTTCACGTCACTCAATTAGAAAAAATTGGGATGAAAACAGTCGATCAAGGTGTTCATATCGGCTATACGACCTACAAAGACAGAGGAAGAACTGCTGCAGGCGATCTTAAAATTTTCGCATAATTTTCAAAAATTCTTTTGAAAAGCAGCCTTTTATTTTACCTTAAAGATTATAAATTATTTTTATTTTCCCTACTTGATTTATCTAAAACCCCGTGCTCACCACGGGGTTTTATTATTGATAAAACGGTGCAAATTATCTCTCATTTCCCTTATTTCTGCCAAAGTTCTGTTTCGGTTTATTTTTCCGAGCCTGATTTTCAGCATAACGAATAAGAATTGGTTTTATTTTTTTTAAACTTTTTTCAATATCTTGAACAAACGGTTTAAGTTTCTTTTCATATTCACGATACGCATTTTCATTAGGTTTATCCATTCCCTCATACATACCTTTCAAATAAAACTCCCGAGAAGCCACTTTCCCATTTTCATCAAAATTATCTTGCTTCTGCAATAATTCTATTAGTTCATCTCTGGAAAAATTATCGTATTTTGACATATAAGCCTCTCCTCTACTAACATAGTATTAAGATAGGGCTGATTTTTAAGTCCATGACAACCATATATAATTTTTTTACATATTCACTTGTCTTTATAACAGCTTTTTTGCTCTGATATTATTGATTTGTCGTGTTTCTCGAAAAATGTAAAACAGGTTTTTATATTTTTTTCATTTTGTGTCATTGATGTCAGATATACTAGGAGATAAAGCTAACTGAACACATGCAGCATTAAGAGCATTTTGTAAACCATCTGTCGTATATATTCCCGCATTCAATAATATATGAAAATGATAACTGTATCCGTCATGTCTTCCTTTCTCCGCAAATGCATAAAACGGGAGATGTGATTTAGTCCAGCGTGAACCAATCAGACACTGTTCAAAACGTGCCATTAATCGACGTAAATTATTCTTTGATACATCAAGACTTGGACTTCGCATATTCATAGGAAATTGTATGGAAAGAAAATGTGTCGGATCAGATGCTGCTATCCAATTATATAGCTGCCGACGCGTAATATCATACTTACTATTACCTTCATGGTATACCTTCTTTTCTTCTGCTTTTTTATGCAATTTATTCTTACTTCTATATTCTGATATAAGCTGCTGTCTGCGAAGTATAGTCTCCTGCTGATGTAACTTTATTCTTTTTAGTATTCTTATTATATTCATTATATTTATTTCCTCTTTTTTTATTTATTTTTTATCATTTATTTTAAGTAATAATGCTGGAAAGGAAGCGCTTGCGAGATTCCTTGTAATAAAACGTATTTTTAAAAGCATTTTCACTTTTCACAATTTACTCGGTTTTCATGCTTCAATGATTCTTAGAACATAAATTTTCCCGATTTCTTGCAAAATTGTTGAATTTAACTTATGTTTTATAAAAATACATGTGGATGATACTGAAAAATGAGCGGGCAAAAATCGTCGTCTCGCGTAAAGGCCTTGTTTATTTTGCAGAAAATTTAATCATACCATGTCGGCACCGGACTTGGGTAGTGCTGCGGCATGAGCTTACCGGCATACCGTAACCGTCGTTATCCATAACCATACCGCCATACT
>JAKSUO010000031.1 GCA_024408895.1 Alphaproteobacteria bacterium
TTGCTGATCGGAATGCTGATAGATGAGAATATAGTTGATTTTGTCGTTACCGGCACTATCCGTATAGCAGATTACCTGCAGTTTTGTTTTATCGTATTCATTGGCAACCAAGGCAACGGAATCTAACACTGCGTTGCCGGAAGGCAAAATAACGGATTCATTGGTGTTGAAAGTTATTCTGTTCGGCATAACTAAGCGAACATTATCACCATCACGCAAAACTTGCACGCCTGTTCCGGCCAATTTTTCACGCAATTTACTGGCTTGAATGTCCATATAGCCGCCGGTTGCCGCACCTGTGGCACCACCAATTCCCGCACCGATAAGCGCACCTTTTTGACCACCGATTAAAGCACCGACGCCTGCACCAACTGCCGCGCCGATACCAGTTCCCCAAGCGGTTTTTGAAACTTTACTTTCACCTGTGTACGGATCTGTGGCGCATGCACCTAAAAAACATATCGCGGTTAATACTAAAATTAATTTTTTCATGTGTTCATCCTTAAAAATTTGCAATTCTTGCCAATGCTTCTTCAACACGGGCTTTATTTTCCATTGCCTCGGTTTGACGGCGTCTTTCTTCGGCAACAACGGCTGCCGGAGCTTTGGCAACAAAACTTTCGTTGCCAAGTTTGCGTGCATAACCGTCAAGGTTCTTATTTAGTGTTTCCAATTCTTTATTCAACCGAGCTCGTTCAGCATCAAAATCAATTACGCCTTTCAGCGGAATATAGATAACAGCTTCATGAGATGCCGTTTGAGCCATATCTTGCGTTATTTCTTTGTTCGCCAAAGACTCAACGGTTTCTAAACGTGCCAACGTGCATATCATTTTTTGTTGTTTGCTGATGAGGGCTAAGTCTTCATTTGAGGATTTTACATAAGCCGTGAGCTTTGCTGCGGCCGGCAAGTTCATTGCCGAGCGCAACGAACGTATTGCCGAAATAAAATCAACCGCCCAATCAATTTCGTATTTGTCGGCATTGTTGATTTTTTCGGTAAGCGGCCAATTGGCTTTAATAATGTCAATATTGCGTGCGGTCAGATTGTTCCATAATTCGGCCGTAATAAACGGCATAAACGGGTGCAGAACAATCAAAATCCGGTCTAATACCCAAGCGGCGACAGCGCGCGTTTCTTCTATTTCTGTGGCGTTTTCGCCATAGAACACCGGCTTAGTTAATTCAATATACCAATCGCAGAAAGTTCCCCATGTGAATTGGTAAATGGCATTTGCCGCTTCAGAAAAACGATAGTTATTCAAATTGTCGGTTACTGCTTCGGTTGCCTCTTTGGCCTTGGCAATAATCCATTTGTTGATGGCAAGTTTGGCCGAATTAATGTCAAAGTTTTTAACCGAATAACATTCGTTCATTTCGCAAAAACGTGCCGCATTCCACAACTTTGTGGCAAAATTGCGATAACCTTGAATGCGCGAATCAGACAAGTTTATATCGCGTCCTTGAGTTTCGCTTGCAGCCATAAAGAAACGTAACGCATCAGCACCGTATTTTTCAATTGTTTCCATCGGATCAACAGTGTTTCCTTTGGACTTACTCATCTTGCGTCCTTGCTCATCACGGACCAGACCGTGAATGTAGCATTTTTTGAACGGAACTCGTTTCATCATATACATACTCATCATCATCATGCGGGCAACCCAGAAAAAGATGATGTCAAAACCAGTTACTAATACTGAAGTCGGGTAGAAAGTTTTTAAGTATTGTGTCTGTTCCGGCCAACCGAAGGTGGAAAATGCCCATAAGCCCGAAGAAAACCATGTATCCAATACATCGGTTTCGCGGCGCAATTCAACGTGTTTGCCATAGTGTTTATCGGCTTCTTTTTGTGCCAGCTCTTCATTTTCCTCGCAAAAAATGGTATCATCCGGTCCATACCAAATAGGCATTTGATGTCCCCACCACAATTGGCGTGAAATACACCACGGTTGGATGTTGTTCATCCATTCAAAATATGTTTTTTCGTATGTGGCCGGCACAAACTCCATTTCACCGTCGGTTACCGCGCGGCGAGCTTCAACCGCTAATTTCGGCGCATCAACAAACCATTGATCTGTCATATACGGCTCAATAACCACACCGCTACGATCCCCATAAGGAATAACCATCGGATGGTCTTCAATCTTGTCTATCAAACCGAGTTGTTCAAGTGTTTCAAGCGTTTTAATGCGCGCTTCCTGTGTGGTCATACCGGCATAAGGGGTGTTTTCATTAAGTGTTGCGTCTGCGTTTAAGATGTTAATCATCGGCAGATTATGACGCTTGCCAACCTCAAAGTCATTGAAATCGTGCGCCGGCGTAATTTTAACCGCACCCGTACCTTTTTCCGGATCGGCATGGTCGTCAGCAATAATCGGAATAACGCGGTTAATAATTGGAATTATGCAATTTTGCCCGATGAGGTGCGCTAGTTTTTTGTTGTCTTTTGAAACCGCAACCGCCGTATCGCCGAACATAGTTTCCGGACGCGTGGTGGCAATATGGATAAACTCGTTGGGGTTGTTTTCCAACGGGTATTTGTAATAATACATTTTACCGACAGTTTCTTTTTGAACAACCTCTAAATCGGAAACAGCCGTTTCCAATGCCGGATCCCAGTTCACAAGTTTTTTGGCTTTATAAATAAGACCGTCTTTATATAATGATACAAATATTTTGCGAACGGCATGCGACAGCCCTTCATCCATGGTAAAGCGCTCACGACTCCAATCGCAAGAAGCTCCCAAACGGCGCAACTGGCGACATATTGTGCCGCCGGATTGTTCTTTCCATTTCCATACGCGTTTTACAAATTCTTCACGTCCCAAATCATGACGAGTCAGCCCTTCTTTTGCTAAATTACGTTCCACTACCATTTGAGTTGCAATGCCGGCGTGGTCGGTTCCCGGTTGCCACAACACTTTTTTCCCGAGCATGCGATTATAACGAATCAGAATATCTTGCAAAGTGTCGTCCAAAGCATGCCCCATGTGCAAAACACCGGTAACGTTCGGTGGTGGAATCACAATAGAAAAAGCATCTTTATCAGACCTCATGTCCGGTTGAAATGCGCCGGAAGTTTCCCATTTTTCATAAATTTTTTCTTCAAAATCTTTTGGATTGTAATTTTTCTCTAACATTTTTTATCCCATTAATTAAAATTTTCACAAGTGTATTTAAAAAAATTAAATAGAGGAAGAAACCTTTGCAGGCTTAGTATCTTCCTTTACGCACACTCGGTCATCATTGGACGAACTGCGCGATATAAAATACATCTTGTATTTTTTTAGCATTTTTTTGGTGACATCATTAAAATTCCACACACCGAGTTGATATGGAACATCTTCGCGTTGTACCAACATAGTATCGGATAACTCAATAACGTCTTCATGCTCATATATTCTCGGTTTCTTTGGCAGAAACGATTTGAAATATTTTATTCTTTCTTTTTCAATAATAGCCGCACGAATTTCTTGTAAAATATCGTCAATCGACTGTTCTTCTTCCCATTCGTCTTCCATAAAAAAAGCCTCACATCAAAAACAACTTTCGTCATAATAACAAAAGTATTTTTATTTCGCAACAGCTTTATCTGCTTTATTCAATCTGTTTATTTATTATGAAACATAAAAAATATTGACAAAAAATTTACATTTTGCTATAATCGCATCAATGATGACAATTTAAGGGGAACGGCATGGCTGAATTTACGAATAAAAACGGCGAAAGAATTACGTTAATTACGAATGAAAATCTGCAGGATTTTTTTGAATATGTGAAAGACAAAAACGGATATTCCGATGATATCGTCATATCCGAGGATGTAAAATTGGCCGATTTGTTTGCGGGCTATGAGACAAAAAATCAGACGGAACAATGGAATTTAAAGTATGCCGTTACCAAAACTTTTAATAAAATTTGGGAGCAAAAATATAATGCTGAGGCACGTAAAGAAAAACTGGAACAAGCTGTTAAAGAACAGAAAAGTGATGTTGAGTATTATGAGCGCCAGATTCAAAGAAAAGATGCCAATGAAGACGATAAAAAAATGCTGAAATCTTCCAGAGAATATCTAGCAAAACAAAATGCGAATTTAGATCTGCTTCATTCTGAACTGACGGCTTACAAAAAGCGTGCATATGAAGGTTTTGATTTGGCACGAACCAATCCGCAAGCATTTAAAGGTATTTATGAATTTTCAGGAAATAACAGCGACTTTGGCGGTTTTTATGAGCTTATCAGCGATGTTGCGACGGAAAATAAATTTTCGGATAACTTATATATGGCCTATGCCCTGATTGATATGGCTTGGTATCCCGATTCGGTTGTGCGCGGTGTTTCGGATGATATCCGCACCTTGTCTAAGGATAAGGGTGCGATTGTGGCAAAATTGTTCTTTGAGGCAAATGAAGACAATAATTCTAACGGTGCAAGAAAAAATAATGCCCGTAAGTTGTTGTTTGATGCCGGTTGGGGAATGAACAAAGGTGTTGTTGCCCGCGGGGATTTCCTGAATTACGAGCCTAAAAACGGCGGCGGGTATCAAATGGAAACGCCGGCAAAAATCAGAGCAAAGATTAATCAATATATCAATAACGAGAACATTGGTGACTTGGAAACAAAATTCATTTTTGACGGTCAGAATGTTGAAAAAGATTTATTGAAAACAGTATTTGAAAGCCAAATGAATAAGGGGGATTTGGTACAGAAAAGCGGCGTGCAGGAAGTTCACGACAGTGTTGCAATGCAAAGGTATCAGCAAATTCGCCAGTTGGTTTTGGATGCGGCAGATAAGATTGTAGACAAATATATTCCGAATACGCGTGGAGAAGAAAAAACGCTGACACAAAAGTATAAAGAATTAATCGGCGGTTTTTACGGAAAGCCTTATGCGGAAATTGCACTCGGTGCGGTAGGAAATGATTATTTGTTGAGTGCCGCGTACGAGGATATCAACAGGGGTAATACCGCAAAATTGGAAAAAGATTCACTTATGCTGGTGGTTCAGCATGATTCTAACGGATACTGGCTCAAAAAAGTTGCCGAAAAAGAACCAGCGACAGCGCAGAAAATTATTCGGGAATATCATGGTTCGTTTACGGCGCGGCAGAGTCGTGTTGCAGATGTGATTGCACCGGAAATTGCGCTTGATTTTGATACTGATTATGGTAGGGAGCATAACTCCGGACCAAGTGATTGGAAAATGCATCAACGTGATACCGGTAACATTTTTGCAAGCAAGGACGGTAAGTTAAATTCGGAATATATGAATGGTGTGGCAGACAGTAAGCATATGTCTATGAATGAAAAAGAAAAATTTTTGGATGAAGCTGCGCATTATGTTGAAGAAAACTTGGTAAAACCGGCAGAAAAAGTGCATCAAACGGCCGAAGAATATCGTGCGGATTGGGAGCGTTGTAATGCCTTGAGTTACCAGGTTTCGGCAACAGAAACAGCTATGCAGTTTTTAAAAGAATTGCAAAAGAAGTATAATAATATTACCGAGTGCTTTGATAAAGGACAGCCTAAAGAAAATGAAAAGTATTTGCTAAAAGAAAATGCTGAAGAGGTGTTAGTCGGGTTTACGCACGGAAGCAGTTTGGGGTATCCGCCGGAAAGTCCGTTACCACACCTTTTCGGCAGAGGTAAAGAAAAAGAACGTCGCGAAAAAATGAAAGAATGTATTAGCGAATTTAATATAACACTGCGAGATTTCTCCGATAAAATATGGAATAATGAGTGGATGAAGAGTTTTGATTTGGACGCAATTAAGGGAAAGATGTTGCAAGAAAGTACGGTAAAACAGCTTGAAACAGAGATTGCCTCGGTGCGTAAACAGCGTGATCAAATGGAGAGTGTTCTGAATCAAAGATATGCCACCAAGGGACAATATGGTAGAGAATTCAATTTGAATGATGCCGAATATGCCGATAAAACTTTGAAAGAGGCGCAAGAAAAAGCTGGAAAAATTGCCAAGGAAAAGGAAAAACTTCTAGCTAAGAAGGAGAAAAAAGCTGATGAACGCAACGCTAAAAAAGCGGCTTATACGAAAAGAAGTCCGTTGAAAGCAGTAGCATCGGGTATGGATAAAAACGAAAAAGCCCAAGTTCGTGCATTTAACAAAACAATAAAAGATGTGTTGGACCGATAAAGGGCAAAATTCTTAGTGTATACGGCGGCAGACAATGAGCTTGCCGCCATAATTTTTTTAAATTCCGTGAACAAGTTGATATTGTGATTGATTATTGCGGTAATAGGAATAAAATGTCCTTATGTTGGATTTGTTGGCAGAAAAAAAAGAATATACGGTCAGCGAAATTTCCTTTGCCATTAAGTGCTTGGTGGAAACTTCGTTCGCTGAGGTGCGTGTTAAAGGTGAAATTTTCGGCGCTAAGCGCGCGGATTCCGGTCATTGGTATTTATCACTCAAAGATGAAAATTCTTTGCTGTCGGCAGTTTGTTGGCGCGGTGTGGCAAATGGCTTAAACGTTAAAATTGAAGACGGTTTGGAAGTGGTCGCTACCGGTCGTATTACTACCTTTAACGGACGTTCATCTTATCAGTTGGTGATTGAAAGTCTGGAAATCGCCGGCACGGGTGCTTTGCTGAAACTTTTGGAAGAACGCAAGCAACAATTTTTGAAAGAAGGCTTGTTTGACGCGGCTCATAAACAAAAAATTCCGTATTTGCCACAAACAATCGGTGTGATTACCAGTCCGACAGGAGCAGTGATTCGCGATATTATCCATCGTATCCGTGACCGTTTTCCAACCAGAATTATTGTCTGGCCGACTTTGGTGCAAGGTGAGGAAGCTGCCGAAAAAATTGCTGCGGCAATTAACGGGTTTAATGCGTTGCCCGCAAATTCTCCGTATAAACCGGATGTGTTGATTGTGGCTCGTGGTGGTGGAAGCTTGGAAGATTTGTGGCCGTTTAATGAAGAAGTGGTCGTGCGTGCGGTTTATAATTCCGAAATTCCGCTGATTTCCGCAGTCGGACATGAAACGGATACAATGTTGATTGATTATGTTGCTGATGTGCGCGCGCCAACCCCGACCGGCGCCGCAGAATTTGCTGTGCCGGTTAAAAATGAAATTTATAGCGGATTGCTGACAACTGATTTGCGTTTAAAAAATTCAATATCTCGTTATATCAGTGAATTAGATAAGTATCTTAATGTTTTAAATCACGGTATTCCACCTTTACAGCAAATTATTTTAGAAAATCAGCAGAAGATAGATGACCGTTTTGAAAGATTGTGTGTTTCTTTTAGTAATTTATTAAAAAACAAGGATAACTTATTGAAATTAAATAATTTAAATCCTTTTTATATAAAATCAATTATGCAGGCCAAAGCCGAAAACTTGAAAAATTTGGCTTTGCGTTTGGATGCCGTATCGGTAGATTCGGTTTTGAAAAGAGGATTTGCTTGGGTTTCAGATGATAAATTTCAAACAATTTATGATACAAATTCGGCTAAAAGGGCGCAAAGTTTGCATATTAGGTTTGCTGACGGTATTGTGAAATCAAGAGTTACGGAGAGAAATTGCGCGATTCAAGGTGATTTATTTGACGATTTATAATCTGTTGGCAAGTTATCTTCTACACCTGATGCTGTTTATGACAACAGTAAAATAAGTCAATTCTGTTAAACGATGGGCTTGTCGGTAAAACCGGTGGCGCAATCTGAGCGCATTTATGCTTGAAACATTTTTAAATAATGTATGTTTTCATCTTTGTTCTTTACCGGATCTTAACGATACGTTGTGTATTGTGTAACAAACTCAATGGAATGGGGATGGTACAAGGTGACTGAAATCCAGATTATATGGCTGGCGTTGATACAAGGAATTACCGAATTTTTGCCGGTCAGTTCTTCGGGGCATTTGATTATATTTTCAAAGTTTTCTTCGTTTGCCGATCAGGGGCAGGCTATGGATGTGGCATTGCACATCGGTTCTATTATCGCGGTTATTTTATATTTTTCAAAGACATTATGGGAAATTGCGCAAGGGTTATGGAAATGTCGGTTTATGCCGAATTTTAAAAATGAAGGATGTCAGCTATTTTATTTGTTGTTGATTGCAACTTTACCGGCGGTGTTTTGCGGTGCAATGCTGAAATATTTCGGCACAGAATGGTTGAGAAATACTAAAATTATCGGTTGGAATATTTTGTGCTACGGAATTTTATTGTGGATTATAGATAGTTTGTCGCTTACGGTGCGTAAGATTAAAAATCTGGAAATTAAAGACGCTTTGCTAATCGGTTTAGCGCAATGTTTGGCTTTAATACCGGGAACAAGCCGTTCCGGTGTTACAATCACAATGGGGAGATTTTTGGGAATGGAACGGCGTGAAGCAGCAAAACTTTCAATGTTGTTATCAATTCCAACTATTTTGGCCGCGGGGTTGTTGGCCGGATATCAACTTTGGAAAGAGGATAATATACAGCAAATTGCTGATGCAATTTCCGGTGTCGGTTATTCGTTTGTCTTTTCGTTAATGGCTATTTTTTTGCTTATGAAATGGCTGAAAAAATGGAACTTTCTGCCGTTTGTGATTTATCGTACACTACTTGGAACGGCGTTGCTTTTAGACGCCTATGGGATTTATGATATAAAATTGTTATTTTTATAAAAAAATATTGACAGGTTACCGAAAAGTCTTTATATCTTTTTTTGTTAAAAAGCCCTGGTGGCGGAATTGGTAGACGCGCATGCTTCAGGTGCATGTTGCCTCCGGCAGTGGAAGTTCGAGTCTTCTTCAGGGCACCAATTTTGAAGACCGTTCCGAGAGGAGCGGTTTTTGCTTATCAGCTTTTATGGTGTCAACTATTTTTGTTTGTAAACGCGGACGTTGTTTTGCGGTGTGTAATGGCAATTATGCGGATTTTTCAACTGACGGATTAAAATTTCACGAATGCTTTTCCCGCTGTCTTTATAAGGAAAAACCGGAAAACCGTCGCCGCCGTCTGCCAGAAAACGTGATGTCAACAGAATATATTTTCTTTTGTTTTCAAGCTTTTTGCCGTTGATTGTGATAAAACGAATTTGTTTGTTGTCAGCAGTAAATTCGTAAGCGATGCCGGCGGTTTGCAATAATTCGTTGGTTTTGTTGTTTTTTCGGTAATGTGTAATGCCGTGCCGCAGATATTTTTTAAGCTCATAGCCGCTTAGTTCTATCAGAACAGCCGGTGAATCATAAGGATAAAGTTCTAAAATGCGACCGAAAGTTATTTCCCCTTTGGGCAAAGCACTGCGGATAGCTCCGGAATTTATAACAACTCCATCTATTTTTAGATTTTCCTGAGCCAACAAAAAAGCAAGATATTCGCCGACAGCGCATTTTTCACTGCAATAGTTTTTATGAGGCGTATAGCCGTATGCACGCGGCAGATCGGTAATTTTTTCTGAAAGTATCATATTGTTGGTTTGTTGCGCTTCGGCCAAAATTTGCATGGCTTTTTCATCATTTTTAACGTTAGTTGTCATCGGTATAGAATCGCCGTTATATTGAATAATATGTCCGGCGTTATCAAATGTTGCCTGCAGTTTTCCGATATATTGTCCGCCCATACCGGACGAAACAATCAGAGTTTTGCCACTACTGACTGCCAGAGGATAAACCTCGCGCCGTAAAGTATTGTGCTTATCATTAATCAGCAGCGAGTGCGAGTGTCCGCCAACGATAATATCTATATCAGGCAGGGCTTTTGCCAGTTTGATATCCGCCGGAAGCCCTATGTGGGAAACCACAATGATAATGTTTATGCCTTGCTTTTTGAGAATTTCTATACACTCGGTAACGGATTTTTTAATCGGCAGAACGGCAATTTTTTTACCTTGCATGATATTGAGGTGCGGAGTGGTAACTCCGATAATGCCGATTTTGCGACCACCTTTATTAAGCACAATAAATGGCTTGATATACGGATAAAGTTTTTCATTTTTTGCCGGTTTGATATTGGCATCAATAATCGGTGTGTGCCATTGTTTGATAAAGTCTGTCGTATCGTCGAGGTTATCGTCAAATTCGTGATTGCCGAGGGTTGCCGCGTCATACGGCATCATTTTAAACAGAGGCAATAAGTAACGGCTTTTAGAAATTGTATAATATGCCGTTCCGGTAAAGCGATCACCGGCATCTAAAAATACGGCGTTTGGATTTTGCTTTTTTTCATCTTTCATAAAAGTAATTAAACGGGCAAAACCGCCGAGACAGCTTGTGTCGTCAGTATTACAATCCGTGTGGTTATTAAGTGGAAAAATGTGAGAATGCAGGTCATTGGTGTGGATACCGGTAAGCTGAAGATCGTTTTTTTTGCAGCCGAAAATACATAAGCACAGCAGTAAAATCAAAATTTTTTTCATCCGTTACCTCTGAGCGTATCATAAACAATTTGTGATTTTCCGCAATAATTTATTTGCAATGTTTGGATATTTTTATTAAAACAAAACCAGTGTAGTTTAAGGAGAAGAAAATGTCTGAAAAAAGTAAAAATAAACCGGCTAACAAAAGTCGTATTAAAAAGCTTTTGAAATGGCTGCTGATATTAATTGTTGCGTTGATTGTGATTATTGGCTGCGGCATTTATTACGCGCTGAATTATCTTGATTGGCAAGGGATTGTCCGCAATCTTGTTCATGAAAAAGGTTCAGAGGTTGTCGGCACCAGTGTTAATATCGGGAAAATTAATTTATCTTTGAAAGATGGCAAAGGCGGCGTAAATAATATATCTGTCGCCAATCCGAGCGGATATAGTCAAGATTATATCATAAAGTTGGGTGGGGTTCACGTTAGTGTTGATGTCAACTCTGTTAAAAAGCTGGCAAAAGAAAGCCTGCAAAAAAGCGGTCCGAAAATCAAAACCGTTGTGATTAATGAAATCAGGGTTGATAAGCCGGAAGTAACTTATGAACTGATGAGCTTAAATAAGAATAATGCTGATGATGTGTTGGCTAATATTAAGAAAAATTCGGCATCTTCCGCTAAAGAACCCGTCAAAGAAGATAAAGATGCCGTGCAGTATAAAGTAGCCATTAAAAAAATTGTGATTGCTGACGGTTCGGCAACCGTGGCTGCGAATCTTTTAGGGGCTTCTCAATCTTTAAGTCTGAATTTACCGACAATTGTTATTGATAATTTGGGTACCGAAAAACAAGGTATTACCATTGAAGACGGCATTGCGCGTATTTTTCAAGAAATTTTAAAGACCACAACCAGTATAGTTTCTAAGGCTGATTTAAGCGGATTGCTTAATGGAGTCGGAGATTTAGCCGGTGCTGCGGTTGACGGTGCCGGAAAAGCGGCCGGCGCGGCAGTTGAGGGTGCCGGAAAAGCGGCCGGTGCTGCGGTTGACGGTGCCGGAAAAGCGGCCGGCGCGGCAGTTGACGGTGTCACCGGCGGTGTTAAAGGAGCCATAAACGGCGTAGGCGGATTATTTAAATAATGCGTTTGCATTACAAATGTTAAGCCGAAAGTTCTCCGGAATTTTCGGCTTTTTTGTATCAATGGGGTGCAATGTGAAATATTGTAAGGAAAAAAAAAAAAAAAATCTT
>JAKSUO010000032.1 GCA_024408895.1 Alphaproteobacteria bacterium
CAAAGCACTTAAAAAATCCGAATGTGAGTCATATTCATAAGTTTGTGCCAAAAATGCCGATGTTCGCCCAAAAATATCCCCATAGGAATTCCACCGCATACCATAGCTAATGCGACTTCCGGTATCATTCCGATCATATCCGGCATAACGGTCTAAATCCAAAACATTGGTATCATCAAAATAAACATCTTCACTGTCTTCGTTTGGAATTTTATGAGCTTTATTACCACCTTTCGGCGCCAAGACACCGACAACGACAGGTTCAATAATATGTCTGGAACCATCTGTTGCGCGGACAAATGGCAAACGCCACTCAATGCCGGCCTGCGGAAAAACGCGACCGGTTGCTCCGTTGTAACGATTTTGGAGTGTATATTCGTATTTGTTAACATAGTAAGCATCTGATTTAACAGAAGCCACAAAACGATACTTTTCACCAAAAGCGGATGTCATTGGCAAAACCCATGAATTAATGGCGGTAAGTCTTTGTGTTTCATAACCATCTTGACGATAAATTGAAGCCGAACCGAGTTCCGTTTTAAAATAAGACCCGATAGAACTTTGATCACTATAAAATTCGCCATACATCAACGGCGCAACAACCGGTTTATGTTTATCCAACGTCTTATACCTGTAAGCATTGCTACGAAGCAGGTTGTAACTGAGCAGTTTATAATAATAAGCATCAACAGAAACATAATCACGACCGGAAAATCTTTCAAGCGTAGCCATTGAAGTAAGCCAAGCATCGTCATCATACGGAAGATTCATTTCTTTTCAATACAAATAATCCGATACATATTTCAGATTATACTTCAAACGCCAATCATTATTAATATCATAACGTCCCGAAGCAAACACATACCCGCGGTTTTCAGCTCTGTATTTTCCCTTGTTCTTATCCTTCAAGTAAGAACCGTCAAGGCTAAAATATGAATTATAGAAATATTGTTTATAAGAGCCGTCCCAAACCATACCTTTATCAGCAGTATAAATCGGAGAAAAAGTAACGTTCGTCTGGTCGTTTACCGCCCAAAAATAGCGTGGTTGGAAAAAACCTCCCAGATATTCCGAACTTCCCATTCTCGGCATTAAAAAGCCCGAACGCCTTTTAACCGTTGGATCCGGATGTGACAGAAACGGCGTATAAAAAGCAGGCACGCCCTTAAACTTTAA
The DNA here is from genome assembly GCA_024408895.1 of Alphaproteobacteria bacterium. Lineage (GTDB taxonomy): Bacteria > Pseudomonadota > Alphaproteobacteria > RF32 > CAG-239 > RUG410. The sequence continues at coordinate 1,177 of JAKSUO010000032.1, forward strand.
AACAGCTTCATTATAATGCACATTCTTAGTTTCTTCATCATGTTGCACTTTGCGCGCATTTATTTCCCATAATGGTTTGATACTTTTACAAAAATCACATGCCGTATATGACACGTTATGCAAAATTTTCTTATGACTACTCTTTTTATAAAATTTTTGAGCAAAAACGTGAGATTTATCTCTCAGCAAAACTTTAATATTATACATTTCGCCAACGGTTAAATTATCGGCCAATGATGCGTGATCACTATTTATAATGGCCCCATCAGATGTGTATATTCGCACATTTCCCTCGGCATTGATAACATCTTTATTTTGATCATATATCAATTTATCCGTCACAAGGCGCATTTGATTATATATGATTTCCACATCACCGGTTGCCGTGATAATACTTGTTTTTTCATCGTTGCTCATTTCATCGGCGCTGAATTTAATTTCTTCCGCTTCTTCGGTTGGTTCGCTGATATCCAAATTAGCAATATTGTTTGTCACATACATTTGCGCGCTCGGCGAATGTTGTTCCTTATGTTGAAATTCTCCGGCCTCCGTAACGGCAAAAGCTTGCGAAGAAAAAAATCCAAACGCCAATGCGCCAACAATCACACCCTTGGTTTTACAATACATTTTGCATTTTCCTCTTTGCCGAACGATGATAAAAATAAAACGGATTATAAAACAGCAATAAATATAAACATATTCCAAACGGCAGTAATATATTCAAATACAGCAACGGCAACAAATATAAAGATCGCGTTGCCAGATTGGTCAGCACCAAATCACCGGCGCATATAAGCGTCATACTCAAAACCTGCACGGCGATAATCCTTGTTTGCCCGCGGCGATTAAAGCTACTAATCAGCAATCCCACGCAAGCCACAAGAGCATACAAAAGATTATACAGCGGATATATTATGCGGCGATTTCCTTCCACAATATTGCGTCTGGCTTCACTCGCGCTCAAACTTTTATCATGTGCGGAATTCATTAATTCAAAAAAATTTCTCTCACGCACAGTTTGATTTTTTTTATGCGTTCCTCCTGCCTGATTAAACTCGGCAGAATATCGTGTAAAAGCCAACGAATTGAATTTATATGTTTTTTTATCAATTTCCTGACGCACACCGTTAATGAACAGAATACGCGGTCCATTTTTGGTTTCAATCAAGCGTCCTTTTTCCGCCGTTAGCGTAACTTGCTTTTCCGGATTTCCTTCATCACGCACAAAAATACCGGAAATAGAGCCGTCATCTTCGTGTTTATCTATAAAAATCGTGATACCGTTTTTTAATGTTGTAAATTCGCCTTCCCGCAACATCATCTGCGTCATATTATTTTTGACACGCCATTCCAAATCACGAAATGTTCTTTCGGCAGATGGAATTCCCCAATTCATTACATACACATTAAAAATTGCCAACAACACACCGGCAATTATCGCAGCTTGCGCAATCCGAACAGGGCTAATACCGGCAGATTGCATTGCAACCATTTCCCTATCAACAATCAAACGATTATACACAAACAAAACTGCCACAAAAAGAGCAATAGGAGACAGCACATTAAAAATACGCGGCATTAAAAGTGACGTCATCTCGGCAAACAAGCAAACAGGCAACCCCTGTCTGGTCACCATTTCAACAAAATGCAAAGACTGTGTAAGCCACAACATAGCCAACAAAGAAAATGTCACCAGCAAAAAACCGGTCATAACCTGTTTCAATATATATCTGCTCAATATTTTCATAGGTGAAACTATAATATATATTTCACAGAATAAAACATATATTTATACATTATTCCACAACTATTTTATCAGAAATACAAACAGTTTTCCGGATTTTAAATTTGTTATTTTCCGCCTTTAGTAACAATTACCATCGCCTCACGCAGAATACGGTCATTTATCATATACCCGGCTTGTAATTCGCTAATAATGGTACCGGACGGTTTGGACGTGTCTTCAATTTCTTGAACCACACGTTCAAAATTTGGATCAAAAATTTTTCCCATACACTCAATTTTTTGCACTCCAAACTTGGAAAAAACGTGTGTCAATTCTTTTTGAGTCATCTCAACGCCTTCCAGAACCGCTTGATATTGCGCGCGATGTTCCTCATCTACGGATGTCACGGCACGTTGCAGATTATCCGCAACTCCCAACATTTCTTTTGCAAATGATGCAACGGCATATTTGGAATTTTTTTCAATTTCCTGTTGGCATCTTTTTTTCACATTTTCGGCCTCGGCATATGCGCGCAAAAACGCGTCTTTAAGTTTGGCGTTTTCTGCCTGCAATTTTTCAATTTCATCATCGGAAATTATTTTTTCCGTTTGTTCGGCATTTTCCGGTTCAGGTACTTGTTGTTTTTCATCATCTTCCGCCATAAAATGTTTATGCTTATTAGTCATTTTTTCCTCTTTAAAGTTCAAACTTTCATCTTATATAATTAGAACTTAGTGGTTAATCTTTTATAAGTCAAGATGTAGTTTTCTATTGAAGGTTATAAATATTTACGCTATAATAGAACATAATAAAAAATTCTGTGTACAGAAAGGTAAATTATGACACTTGTTTCGCAAGCCGGCAGCAATAATATTTTCGGGCTTTTGCCGACCGATTTTAATCGCAAAAAATTTTCTATTGTTTACAGCGTACCGCGAAATGAACTGTTATATCAAATGCAGAATATGGCTCGTCGGCAGTGTATGAGCAATAAACTTTGGCCGCACTTTGATAAAATTAACGCTTGGATGATAAGTGCCGAAACCGCAACCTTTATGAAATGCGGCGGACTCGGCATGGTGGCTTCCGAATTACCGGAAAATTTTAATCGTGTTTTTAATAAAGACAACCATCAAATCAGCATTTTAACACCTATGTATCTCGGTAATACCGGTAAAAAAACAGCAAAACTGGATAATAATATTTATAGCGGTGCCGAAGGAAAATCTATTGAGGTTAAGAAAATCAAAAAAATTAAATTCAACTTCGCCGGCAAACAAAACAAATTAAAAGAGTATGATGTAGAAATTTATCAGGGAACGCTTAACGGGGTAACTTATTATTTTCTGTATAATTTACATTTTTTCAGTATTAATCCGGCTCACAATAATCCTTCCGGACAAACGGCATGTTATGTCCTAAACGAATTCGGCATTGATGAAGTGGAAAAATTCGCCTTCTTCTCAAAGGCTGTTTATTCATTGTTGGAAGATTTGACAATAAAGGAAGATAAAAATATCCAATTGCCGAATATATTGTTGGCAAATGATTGGCACAGCGGCGCTTTGGCCGGCTTGACCAAATACTATACGCTGGCCAAAGTTTATGCCGGAAGAATGTTAAAAGATACTGCCGATAAAATAAAAGATATTCCGATTATTCACATTGCTCACCATATGGGTTATCAAGGATGGGATTACAAAAACACAACGCGAATCCTAAATTCTTTGTATGAAGATTTGACGCCTTTGGTATTAAAAAATGCCAAAGCCATGAAAAACAGCAATCCGAGAACCGGTAATACACTTTTGGTCGGCGATACTTATAATCAGGCTTCCGCAAATATGCATTTGGCCGATCGCATTATCACCGTTTCCAAAAACTATATGGAAGAAGTGGCAACGGAAAAAAATTTCGGTTTTGACTTCCGCGATATTTTGAAAATTCGCAAAAATTACCGCACTTTTTTTGGCATTGTCAACGGTTACGAAAAACGTTTAATATCGCCAAATGCCACTAAGATTAAGGAAATCAATGATTTTTTCAAAATCACAAATTTCCGTTTTTATGATGAAAACAACTTAAATGAAAAACAACACAACAAGCGCGAGTGTATTAAACTTTTGTCGCGTCTGGCCACCGATGAGGAGTATAAAAAGCAGGTTATTCCGTTGGTTGATTTGTATAAGTTTGACGATATTTCCTCTTTAGCGGAAAATGCGGACCAAATTCCGGTTATTTGCATGACAAGCCGGATGGTTGAACAAAAAGGCTATGATATGGCAATCAACGCAATTTTGAATATCATAGATAAATATAAAAATTCTCCGCACAATTTCCCGATATTTATTTTAGGCGGTGCCGGCAATAAAGATTTATACAGTGATTTAATGACCTTAAAAGATACGGCAAAGCAAATTTTCCGCGATTTTGCCAAGCGAATTTTTGTGTTCCGAGGTTATAAAGATGAATTTGCATATTCAGTTCAACTGGCAGCCGATTTTTATATGATGCCGTCATATTTTGAACCATGTGGTTTAACCCAAATGGAGGCAATGGCTAAAGGCACGCTGCCGATTGCAACCTCAACGGGCGGATTGGTGGACACCATTCATGATGGTCTGGACGGTTTTAGAACCGAAGCATTTTTTGCCGGCGGTGAACGTGTCTACGGTTCAAATTTGATGGCTCAAAAGTTGAAAAACAATTTCAATGCCTATGAAGATGTTTTAGCAAAGGCTTTACGACATTTTTACGCAGCACCGGATGTTATGCTTAAAATGCAGCAAAATGCAATGGGTGATGACTTCAGTTGGTCATCGCAAGGTGGCTCTGTTTATAAATATCACAAGCTCTTTTTAACCGGCGCTTTATAAAAAATATGGCAAAATCTGTGCCGTTTCCAAAAATTTACTTTGATATCTGCTAGGAAATTAACAAAAAAAACACTGCTTACAAGAAGCAGTGTTTTTTTTTTGCAATCAAACCGTTATGCTACTTTAGCATCATAGGTAACGGCTATACCATCAATTTCGCCCTCGGTACCGGCAACGCAATTCGGCAATACCTTGGTGGCCAAAACCTGTTCGGCAATATATTTTTCATTTTCCGATAGAGCTTTTGCCAATTCGGTATCCGCAGTTTGATAACTCAATTCTATGCGATCGGAAATATCAAAATCTTTATCCTTACGCAATGTTTGAATCATACGAACAAAATCGCGCGCCATACCTTCTCGTTTAAGTTCATCCGTTACGTTGGTATCAAGCAATAAAACCGCTTTGTTGCTATCAAACGCCTGACCGGCAACACCGTCTTTCATGTCCAAACGAACTTCAAACAACTCCGATGACAGTGTCTGACCGCCGATAGACAGCGTATTGTCTTCATTTAATGTCCAGTTGCCTTGCTTATAAGCAGCCATTACCGCACCCATATCTTTACCTAAGGTTTTGCCTAAAAGCGGTGTGTAAAGATATACGTTTTTAGTGGCGTAATTGGCTAAATTATCATCAAATTTAACCTCTTTCACGTTCAGTTCATCTTTTACAATTTCCTGATATGCCGGCGAAAGTGTCGCCCCAACCAATGTTAAACCGGCTAACGGCAAGCGATTGCGCAAATTTTTCTCTTCGCGAATAAATTTACCGGTGGAGCATAAATCTTGGACGAAGTCCATATCGTTCATAAGGCTTTCATCTGACTTAATTTGTTCCAAAGTCGGATAATCGCACAAATGGACGGACTCTTCGCCGGTCAAATTTTTATAGATATATTCACAAATAAACGGCATTAACGGCGCCGAAATCTTTGCCACATTCACAAGCACCGTATACAGCGTATCAAATGCCTTTTCATCGCCTTTCCAAAACCGTTCACGCGTGCGGCGAATATACCAGTTATTCAGAATTTCCATAAAGTTACTGATTGCCACACAGGCTTCCGATATATCATAGGTTTCAAGTCCGTGCTTAACCTTTTGCGCCAACAATTTAAGCTTGGATAAGATGTATTGATCTATTGTTTCGCTTGAAGAAGTTATTTCTTTAGCTTTATAATCCTCAGCATTGGCATAAAGCGTAAAGAAATAAAACGCGTTCCACAACGGAATCATTGCCGCGCGCGCAACTTTGGCAATTTCTTTACCTTCTTTGTCAACAGCCACATTACCGCCCTTTAATACCGGCGAAGAAACCAAAAACCACCGCAATGCTTCTGAACCGATGGTATCCAAAATTTCATTCGGATCAGGATAATTCTTCAAACGTTTTGATAGTTTCTGTCCGCCTTCGGCCATCAACAATCCGGTGCAAATACAATTTTTAAATGCCGGACGATTGTGCAGTGCCGTAGATAAAACCATTAAAGTATAAAACCATCCGCGTGTCTGATCCATTGCTTCCACAATAAAATCTGCCGGAAAATGATTTTCAAACCATTCTTTATTTTCAAACGGATAATGAATTTGCGCATACGGCATTGAGCCGGATTCAAACCAACAGTCAAAAACATCACTGACACGGCGCATCATGGTCTGACCGGACGGATCATCCGGATTAGGATAAACCACATCATCAATATACGGCTTGTGCAAATTATCAACCGTAAAGCTTGTTTTTTCCTTAATTTCAGCGATAGAACCAAACACATCTACCCGTGGAAATTGCGGATTATCGGACTTCCATACCGGAATTGGCGTACCCCAGAAGCGATTGCGAGAAATAGACCAATCACGCGCGCCCTCAAGCCACTTACCGAATCTGCCGTCTTTGATATGTCCGGGAATCCAGTTGATTTGTTGATTATTTTTTACCATTTCATCACGAAAATCCGTTACCCGCACAAACCAAGAACTCATTGCCTTATAAATCAGCGGCGTATCCGTACGCCAACAATACGGATAAGTATGCGTGTATTGTTCTTTTTTAACCAATATGCCGTTTTGCTTCAGCCATTGCATAATAGGCTCATTGGTATCAAACACCTGTTGACCGGCATAATCGGCAACTTCACCCGTGAACTTACCGGCCTCATCCACCGGACAAACAACAGGAAAATTTTCATCATAGGCACGACAAGCCTCAAAGTCATCTTGGCCGAACCCCGGTGCAATATGCACAACACCGGTACCATCTTCGGTTGAAACAAATTCGCCGGACAACACTTTAAACGCACCTTTTTCTTTTAAGTGTGCAAAATACGGAAACATCGGCTCATAGCTCATACCGATTAAATCAGCACCTTTCATTTCACCGACTTGACTTGCGTGTTCCAACTGTTTTTTATAGCTGCCTAAACGTGCTTTGGCAATAATGTACTGCTGTCCATCTTCTTCCATCACAACATAATCAATGTCTTTACCGACGGCAAGCATCAGGTTAGACGGCAATGTCCATGGTGTTGTCGTCCATACCAAAATCTTTCGTCCGTCTGAGAGCTTGAACATTACCGTAATGGCATTATCGGTTTTATCACGATATCCCAAGTTGACCTCAAAGTTAGAAAGCGGGGTTTCCGCCGCCCAAGAATACGGTAACACTCGATAATCTTCATAAACCAACCCTTTGTCATACAAATCCTTAAAGTTATGAATAACCGATTCCATAAACGGTAAATTCATTGTTTTATAATCATTATTAAAATCAACCCAACGACCAATACGTTTGAACATATCTACCCAAATACCGGAATATTTCAAAACATCAGCCCGGCAAAAATCATTAAATTTTTCAACACCATAGGCCTCAATTTGCTTACGTCCCGAAACACCTAACTGTTTTTCCGCTGACATTTCCGCCGGCAAACCGTGGCAGTCCCAACCTAAACGGCGTTCAACTTTTTTGCCGTTCATGGTTTGAAAACGTGCAACCACATCTTTAACATAGCTGACCATAATGTGACCATAGTGCGGTGTACCGTTAGCAAACGGCGGTCCGTCATAAAAAACAAACTCGGCAGCGCCATCACGATTATGCACCGATTTTTCAAATGTATTATCTTGTTCCCAAAACTTTAAAACTTCTTTTTCTAATTCTACAAAGTCAGGCTTTGCCTTCACTTCAGCATAATATTTTGTCATACCTTTATACCCTAAAAACTGATAGATTGTTTATGAAATGATTTAATTAAGAAATGATATATTTAAAAGATGCCGCAATCCCCTAAGGGATAATATTAATTATGATATGTATGTAAAAACGTTTCATCTTTTTTCTCATTGAATCCAAACTTGTTGTAAATTATACCATCTTTTGTAAAACGTCAATAGGGTTTTGACTTTAAATAATTAAAGAATTAAAATGATTGCGGTAGGTAAAAATGTCATATCAAATCATGTTTCAAAAAGCCGTTGAATTGCAGCAAAACGGTGCTTTAAACGAAGCCGAACAATTGTATCGGCAAATTTTAGAAACGGCACCGAATAATGCTGATGTTTTAAATATGCTCGGGTTGATTGCTCAAACGAAAGGTTTGCATGAAGAAGCCGTAACATATTTCTATAAAGCGGCAAACGTAGCACCAAACCATTTTCCGATTTATTTTAACTTAGCGATATCCCTCGGTGCATGCCAAAAATATACCGAAGCGGCAGAAGCCTACCGAAAAGTTATTCATCTTAATCCGCAATGCAAAGAAGCTTTCTACGGGTTGGGAAATTTAGACTGGCAACAACATAATCTCAATGATGCCGCTGAAAATTTTGCGCAAGCACTGAAAATTGACGCAAGCTATCTTGAAGCGCAAACAAATTTAGCCGAAATCAAGAATGATACGGAACAGCTGAAAAAAATCGCCTTAAATAATCCGACAGCTCAATATTATCTTGGGCGACGTGCTTTTAACGCCCGCGATTTTACCGTGGCGAAAAAGTATCTTTCGCAGGCCGACACTTTGTTGGAAAGCGATGAAATCAAATCTATGCTTGGGGAAACTTTATCTGCGCTCGGTGAAAAAGAATCGGCTCTCAAATTGTTCTACAAAGCCGAAAACATCAATCCTTATAACTTTACGGCTCTCATCAATATCGCTGACTTAGAAGCTGAGAATAAAAATTTCACCATTGCCGAAACATACTATAAAAAAGCAATAGCCCTGAATTGCAACGACTCGCGCGCTCACGCCAATTATGCTGAAATGCTTGACCGGTGCCATCGCACTCTGGAGGCTTTGGAAGAGTATCGGCAGGCCGTTATCATTTCACCGCAAATGCCGGAACTATCTTATAACTTGTCTATGATTTTGAAATCAATGGAAGAATATGAACAGGCACTGGACTTGATGTTTCACGCTTTTTATCTGTCATCCGAACACAGCGATTGGAGCTTAAATATTGCCGAAACTCTGGTTCTTTTGAACGACAGCGCGCCTGAAAAGGCCAAAAAAATCTGCGAAAACTGGTATAAAAAAATGCCAGATAATATTGTGGTTCAACATTTATGGGCATCACTTAATCACCACGCGCTTGCCGAGGACTCTGCCTATAATCGTTTATTATTTGACACTTTTGCACCTACTTATGAAGAAACTTTGAAAAATATTAATTATCAAGTTGCGGATAAAATTGCCGAATTATATGCGCCGTTTAACGGAACGATTTTAGACTTGGGCTGCGGAACCGGACTGCTTGGTGCCAAAATTAAAACAAAACACAATCAAATACACGGTGTTGATATATCTCCAAAAATGCTTGAATCGGCACATTCAAAAAACATATACACCGAATTGACCGAGCAAGATATTGTACAATATTTGCAAGCAGAACATCCAACGTTTGATTACATTATTGCCGCGGATGTCTTTTGTTATTTCGGCGACTTAACAAATATTTTCAATCTTTGCCATCCGTATCCGCTGATTTTTTCGGTAGAAACCGACGAAAATATACAAACTTTTGAGTTGCAGGCCAACGGCCGTTATAAGCACAATCTAAATCATTTGACAACTTTGCTACGAAATAGCGGTTACAATACTATTGAAGCAACGAAAACTGTTTTAAGGACGGAGCATAAAACCGAAGTCATCGGCCATATCTTGCGCTGCACGCATATTGTCTAACATTTCCCGCTCTTTGCGTTTGATCTGGCTGCGAACTTCATCACTGCGATCTCTTACAACTTTATACAAGTATCCCGAGAAATTGCCTACCTTTTTCAGCGGATATATTTGTTTAGGCA
>JAKSUO010000033.1 GCA_024408895.1 Alphaproteobacteria bacterium
AAGGCGCAAACCTTTATCTAAAGTGCGTCCGAAACGTTCTTCTTCAATTTTAATGGTTTCCTTAATCAGATTTTCACGCGTGAAAAGTTCCGGATAGGCTTCGCCCATCTCCTTTTGCAAAACAGGTAAGAGTTTGTAAATCATCGGATCTTTAACGCCCAAAAGATAAGCATGACGCATCGCGCGCCGCATAATGCGGCGTAAAACATAGCCGCGTCCTTCGTTAGAAGGCAACACTCCATCGGCAATCAAAAAGCATATTGCGCGCAAGTGATCGGCGATAACATTGTGAGATGCTTTTAAAGGTCCGTTCGGGTCGGTGTTGGCTATGTCGGCAACTTCTTTGATAATGTGTTGGAACATATCGGTTTCAAAGTTGGAATGGACACCTTGCAGGATGGCAGCAATACGCTCTAAACCCATTCCTGTATCAATAGACGGACGTTTTAAGTTAATGCGTGAGCCGTCAGGCAAGTCTTCAAACTGATCAAACACCAAGTTCCAGATTTCAATGAATCTGTCACCATCTTCTTCCGGCGTTCCCGGCAGGCCTCCCCAAACTTCCGGACCGTGGTCATAAAAAATTTCAGAGCACGGACCGCATGGACCGGTATCACCCATTTGCCAAAAATTATCTTTGGTGGCAATGCGGATAATTCTGTCTTCCGGCAAACCGGAAACTTTTTTCCACAAATCGTGTGCTTCTTCATCATTGTGATAAATGGTGACCACCAATTTATCTTTCGGCAAACCGAAATCTTTAGTTAATAATTCCCAAGCATAAGGAATGGCTTTGTCTTTGAAATAGTCACCGAAAGAAAAATTGCCGAGCATTTCAAAAAATGTGTGGTGACGTACATCGTAGCCGACACTGTCTAAATCGTTATGTTTGCCACCGGCGCGAACGCTTTTTTGTGCGGTGGCCGCTCGTGTGTAATCGCGTGTTTCATTACCCGCCAAAATGTTTTTAAACTGTACCATACCCGAGTTTGTGAACATTAAAGTCGGATCATTATCCGGCACCAAAGAAGATGACGGAATTATTTTATGGTCATTCTTGGCGAAATAGTTTAAGAATGTTTTGCGAATTTCATTTACACTGACAGTCATTTTATATCCTTATATTTTAACGAATCTTTTTACCGGATATAAAATAATGCAAACTTCAGTCAATGTCTAGAATAATTTATAAAAAATTTCTTTTTGCTAAAAAGTATATGATGCACCGTTTAAGTCAACAGTTACCCAATTCAAGTATGTGGCAAACAGAATCCATAAATTATAAGGGAGCAACATATATGCAGCCGTTTTTTTCAAATAGTAGTAACGTTGCGTTAAATAAAGAGAGGCAAAGAACAATACAACAATAACCGCAAAAGCAATCATAAAATAAGCTTTGGCGAAAAACAAAAACGACCAAACAACCTGTAAAAACAGATTCACAATATACATTTGCACCGGAATCCAAATTTGCTGTTTATCAGGATGATTTAAAATCATATCAAACGAAATTACCAAAAGTGTGTAAAGTATTATCCACACAATCGGAAAAACATAATTCGGCGGTGTCAGTGATGATAATTGTATTTTATCGTAAAATCCAACCATGCCGATATCGTTGAAATAACGGCAAAAAGCATAAGTAATTCCGACCAAAACAACACTGTATACAAAATTAAGTACTGAATTATTAAACATCTTTTTTCTCCTCTGGCGTCTATATATTCACTTATTAAAATGTTTCAACGACAAACAGAAAATATCTTGTTTTTTTATATGAAATGTTATATCTTTTTTTGTAGATGTTTGGAGAATATTATGTACACCAATAAAAATGGAATAAAAATATATGATAATCCGGCGGATTTTGAAGGAATGCGTAAGGCCGGAAAGGTTGCCGCCGAATGTTTGGACTATATAACAGATTATGTACAAGTAGGGGTAACAACCGGTGAGTTGGATGATTTGTGCTTAAAGTTTATGGAAAGCAAAGGTGCTGTGTCGGCATGTTTGGGGTATCACGGATATCCTAAAGCCACCTGCATTTCCATAAATCAGGTGATTTGTCACGGTATTCCTGACTATGAGCGCAAACTTGCCGATGGGGATATTCTTAATATTGATGTCACGGCCATTGTGGACGGTTATTACGGCGATACCAGCCGTATGTATTTTGCAGGTAAGCCGAAAGTAAAGGGAAAACGTTTATGTGAAGTTACATATGAATGTTTAATGCGTGGTATAGATGTTGTGAAGCCGGGGGCACATTTCGGTGATATCGGCGCAGTAATAGAAGATTATGCTCACAAATACGGGTATTCGGTTGTAGATATGTTCTGCGGGCATGGCTTGGGAAAGGTTTTTCATGATGCGCCGAATGTAATGCATTGCGGACGCAAGGGAACAGGGCCGATTATGGAAGAGGGAATGTTTTTTACGATTGAACCGATGATAAACCTGGGTAAAAAAGATGGCGTTATTCTTGCTAACGGATGGACCGCTGTGACTTGTGATCACGCTTGGTCGGCACAATTTGAACATTCCATGGGGGTAACAAAAGACGGGGTTGAAGTGTTTACATATTCCCCAAAAGGCTTGGATAAGCCTCCGTATAAATAATTATCAGAGAGGCTGAAAATGACGGAAGAAACTGCGGAAAAGCCTTTATATCTTGGACACAGAGCCAGATTAAAAGAACGATTTATGGTTGATGAAGGCGCAAGTATGCCTGATTATGAGTTGTTGGAACTTTTGCTGACAATGGCTATTCCGCGGCGTGATGTTAAACCTTTGGCTAAAAAACTGATTGCAACTTTCGGCGATTTGGTAAGTGTGATTAAAACGCCGGCGCATGAATTGTTGGAACAAAGTGAATTAAGTCCGAATGCCATTGTTTTGTTGAAAGCTGTGTCAACTTGCCTGCTGCGTGCAACAGGACGCATTTTGGGAGAACCTGATAAAAACGTTATATCGTGTTGGGATGAATTTTACGATTATTGCCGCCAATTAATCGGTTATAAAGACGTTGAAGAATTTCATGTTTTCTTCTTTAATGATAATTTGTGCTATAAAGGTGATATGTTGCTGTCTGTGGGAACGGTGAACAAAGCCTATGTTTATCCGCGAGAAATATTGCGTAAAGCCATAGAAGTTAAAGCTTCCTTCATTATTTTGGCTCATAACCATCCGTCGGGCAACGTTAAGCCGTCATCCGCCGATATTAAGTTGACAAAGGATATATGCGAGTTGTGCGATTTAATGGAACTGAAAGTGTTTGACCATATCATTGTGTCAAAATACAACATATATAGTTTCAAATCTTCCGGCAATATTCAATCGTTTAATGCCGGACCGTTTCACATAAAAAATAACGTTTAATTTATATGAATTTGTATTTTTTGCTTGAAAATCAAAAAAAAATGTAGTAGCTTGTGCCCACTTCCGAGGATGAAGATTGTTTTTTACGGCAATCTCGTTGCAAATTTGTGTTTGTAACTATCGGGACAATAATGTAATAATAAAATAAAGGAATTTAATATGAAAAGTATAGTTGCTGCAAAAAAGAAAAACAGCCGCCGTTACGGCGATAATTTGTGGGGCGAAGCCAGCAGCCCGTATAATAAAAGATCATATCGTCCGGGACAACACGGTCAAAGAAAAGCAAAAGTTACCGACTATGGTCAACAATTAATTGCTAAACAAAAATTGAAAGTTTATTACGGCAATATTTCCGAAAAACAATTCAGAAAATATTATGCCGAAGCTATTCGTCGCTCGGGTGATGCTGCCGAAAACTTAATCGGTTTGTTGGAATCTCGTTTGGATAACTTGGTTTATAAATCTAAGTTTGTTTCAACGGTTTTTGCCGCTCGTCAGTTTGTTAATCATGGCCATGTAACGGTTAACGGCAAAAAAGTGAACATTCCGTCTTATATTGTTAAAGCCGGCGATGTTATTGAAGTTCGTGAAAAATCTAAAGATTTAGCTATTGTAATGGCTGCTATTGAGTCGCAAACTCGTGAATGTCCGTCTTATTTGGAAGTTGATACAAAGAAAAAATCTGCCAAATATACGTTTGTTCCGAAGTTTGAAGATGTTCCTTACGCTGCTGTTATGGAACCTAATCTGGTTATTGAATACTACTCTCGTTAATCTTCGGATTTTTACAATATATTTCAGAGGATTTTTCCTTTATAGTCTGTTCGGGCAATGGGAAAAATCCTCTTTTTATATTGTGCTTGAAAAATGAGTATCGTTGCGCTAAATAAGAAAAAAAAGGTAATACAATGTATGATGTTTATCAAATAAGAAAAGATTTTCCGATTTTAGCGGAAAAAGTGAACGGTAAATCGGTGGCTTTTCTCGATTCCGCGGCATCGGCGCAGAAGCCTACGGTAGTACTTGATAAAATGTATGAAGTTTATACCAACGCTTATGCGAATCCGCATCGCGGTTCCTATTTTTTTGCCGAACAAATTACAAGAGAATTTGAAAATGCACGATGTGTAGTGCAAAAATTTATTAATGCCGAATCGGCGAAAGAAATTGTTTTTACACGCAATGCAACGGAATCAATTAATTTGGTGGCCGCAACATGGGGCGCAAAATATTTGCATGCCGGCGATGAAGTTTTGATTTCTGAAGCTGAACATCACGCAAATTTAGTGCCGTGGCAACACATTTGTGAAGTAACCGGGGCTAAACTTAAGGTTTTTGCTGTGTCTGATGAGGGCGATTTTGTAGAAGAAAATTTTATAAAAAAATTGAATGATAAAACAAAATTGGTTGCCGTAACGGCAATGTCCAATGTTCTGGGAACAATTTTCCCGATAAAACAAATTACGCAAAAAGCACATGATGCCGGTGCACTCGTGTTGGTTGATGCGTGCCAATTTGCGGCGCATTATCCGGTTGATGTTCAAAAGTGGAATTGCGATTTTCTGGCATTTTCCGGACACAAAGCATACGGGCCAACGGGAATCGGTGCGCTGTATGGTAAAGCAGAAATTTTACGCGAAATGCCACCATATCAGTTTGGCGGCGATATGATTGATAATGTGACTTTTGACAAGACAACCTTTGCTGATATTCCGGCGCGTTTTGAAGCCGGAACGGCAGCTTTCGTACAGGCCATAGGTATGGCGGAAGGCTTGAAATATATGGAAAATATCGGGCTTGATAATTTGGTTAGTCATGAAAATGAATTAACGGCATACACGTTGAATCTTTTAGAACAGGTACCGAATTTGCAAATTGTCGGTATGGCAAAAAATCGCGGCGGTGTTTTTAGCTTTGACGTTAAAGGTATTCATCCGCAAGATTTAGCGTTTGTTTTGAATAAGGAAAACGTTGCCGTCAGAACCGGTCATCATTGCGCACAACCAATTGTTAATCGGATGGGGTACACGTCTTTGGCGCGTGCTTCATTTGGATTATATACCGTAAAGGAAGATATTGACGCTTTATTTGCCGCGTTGATTAAGGCCGAAAAATTTTTTAGGGAAAACTGATGACAGATATCAAAGAAGAAGCAAAAGATAAAATGCCGGAAGAAGTTGAAGCCTTGGGTGCTACCGAAAGCCGTTTATTGCAAGCAATGGCTATGACTGAAGATGAACAGTCGGATAATGCCGCTCTTTTAGATTTTACGGCGTATGCCGGTGAGCCGTTGGCCGCTGACGTTCAAAAAGCCCGAATGTTTGATATTGTGGAAAGTATTCGCACGGTTTGTGATCCGGAAATTCCGATAAATGTTTATGATATGGGGTTGATTTATAAAATTGATCAAACGGATAACGGTGATTTGTTTATTGAAATGACGCTAACAGCACCAACTTGCCCAATTGCCGGTGTTTTGCCGCAACAGGTTGCCGATGCGGTTGCCGCAACAACGGGGGTCGGTAAAGTTGAGGTGAAATTAGTTTGGGAACCAGCGTGGACACCGGATAAAATGACCGCTGAAGCCAAAGAAATGTTGGAGTTGTTATGATGAATTTGCAAGAGCTGACAGAGAATTTTGCATTTTTTGACGGTTGGGAAGAAAAATATCAATATGTAATTGATTTGGGACGTCAATTAGAGCCGTTGGATGAACGGTTTAAAACGGAAGAATGGAAGGTTAAAGGTTGTCAATCTCAAGTGTGGTTGGTGCCGAATTTTGATGGCGGACTCTTACATTTTTGCGGTGATAGTGACGCAATTTTGGTTAAGGGAATTATAGCAATTGTTTTGCTGATTTATAATAATAAAACGCCTCAAGAAATAAAAACAGTTGATGTTATGAAAATTTTTGCTACACTCGGATTAGAGGAAAACCTTACACCAAGTCGGCGTAATGGTATGATGTCTATGGTTGCCAAAATAAGAGAATATGCCGACGCTTATGAGGACTGACGATGAATATTCATGAATACCAAGCAAAAAAAATTTTGGCTCAATATGGTATAAATGTGCCGGAAGGCGGTATCGCCTATACGCCGGCCGAGGCCAAACGTGTGGCACAAAAACTTTCTTCGCGTGGTCCGTGGATGCTCAAAGCTCAGATTCAAGCAGGCGCGCGCGCCGAGGGACATTTTTTGGAACATGAGGCTGGTCGCAAAGGTGGCGTTCGCAAAGTTACACAAATTAAAAACGTGTCGTATGAAGCAGCGCAAATGCTTAATAACACGCTTGTTACCGAGCAAACAGACGCCAAAGGGCGTTTGGTTTCCAAGGTGTATGTGGAAAAGTTTGAAACGGTGAAACATCTGTTTTATGCCGGCATGATTATTGACAGCGCGGTTTCAACCATAACAC
Organism: Alphaproteobacteria bacterium; assembly: GCA_024408895.1. Taxonomy (GTDB): domain Bacteria; phylum Pseudomonadota; class Alphaproteobacteria; order RF32; family CAG-239; genus RUG410. Next base: position 6,796 of record JAKSUO010000033.1, read on the forward strand.
TTTTAATTTCAGATGTGATTAATGAGAGCATTGTGCGGATTGCAGATTTCCAAACGGATAAAATTTTGCGTATTCCGTTAAAGTTTGATGCTGCAATCAGCGATGCGCAAATTATGAAGATTTTGGATTTTCTGCTGTTGGATGAAAAATATTTGCAGAGTTTTCATGACTTTTTGGGTAAACTGTTATTCACGTTTGTTAATCTTGATGCCCAGATGATAGAAATTAATCCGGTGGGTATTTTGCCGGATAAAAAATTGGTGGCTTTGGACGCTAAAATAAATTTTGATGATAACGCATTGTTTCGGCACCCCGATATTGTGCGGATGCATGATGATTATGAAGATGACGCGCGCAAATTGAGAGCATATCGCAGCGGGTTTTATTATCACGAGTTTGAAGAAGGCACAATAGGGTGTATTGTCAATGGAGACGGGTTGGCTTTGGAGGCAATGGACATTATTAAGGCAAAGGGATACAGTCCGGCGTGTGCATTGAACGTAAAAGGCGGGGTTGATAAAGATAAAATAGCTGACGGCATTAAGCTGATTATGACAAATCCGCGTGTTGAAGGTATTGTGATTAATGTGTTGGGTGGCTTTTTGCGCTGTAATTTAGTGGCAGACGGTATATTGAGTGCTTCGCAAGATGTGGGGTTAAATATGCCGCTGATTGTGCGTTTTGAAGGCACAAACAAGGATATGGCACGCGCAATTTTAGAGGAATCTAATTTGCAGGTTACATTTGCCGAGGATATGAATGAAGCGGTGGATGAACTTGTGACGCAGATGGAGGTAAATGCCTAATGTCTATTTTGGCCGATAAGAATACGCGCGTTTTAATTCAGGGGATTACCGGTACACAAGCGGCTTTCCACGTTAAAAAATCTATACAAGGCGGGACAAAAGTGGTATGCGGAACTTCACCGAGACATGGTGGTGAAACGCATTTGGATGTTCCGGTTTTTAATACGGTTGCAGATGCGCAACGTGCTTGTAAATTTGATGCGAGTGTTTTGTTTGTTCCGGCACAGGCTGTTAAATCGGCTGTGCGCGAGGCGGTGGAAGCGGAAGTGCCGCTTATTGTTTCAATTGCCGAAGGTGTTCCGGTGCACGATATGTTGGAAATTAAGGCCATGTTGAATGGCTCAAAAACATTGATGATTGGTCCAAACACACCGGGATTGATTACGCCGGAGGAAGCACGGCTCGGTATTTTTCCGGAGAATATTCATCATAAAGGTAAAATAGGAATTCTTTCGCGTGCTTCAACATTGACGTATGAGGCGGTTTTGGAAACAAATAAGGCGAATTTAGGACAATCTACGGTTATCGGTTTGGGGGACGATATGATTGTCGGAACGGATTATCGTGAACTCTTAAAGCGTTTTATGGATGATGATGAAACGAAAGCCGTTGTTTTGGTGGGTAAAGCCAACAGTTGTTATGAACAAATGGTGGCGGAATATTATGCCGATATGCCACACAAAAAACCGGTTATTGCCTTTATTGCCGGTGAGGCATTGCCATACGGCTATACAATTGGCTATGCCGCGGATATTGTAACGCAAGGGCGTGTCACGGTTGCCGATAAGAAAAAAATTATGCACGATTCCGGTATGGTTGTTGTTGACAGCATGAGCGAAGTGCATCAAATTTTGACGGACTTACAGCTGTAAAATGAGTTTATTTAGAAATTTTATCAATATGATTTTGCCGCCTAGATGTTTAAAATGCGGTCAGGTCTTAGGTGCGCAAAATGGTTTGTGTGCCGATTGTTTTAAGAAAATTTCTTTTATCGGCGAGCCTTTATGTTATCGGTGCGGTCGGCCGTTTGCTGCCGAAATGCACCTAAGATCAGGTGTCAGACTTTTATGCGGCGCGTGCGGTAAGGAAAAAAGGCCGTTGTTTGCTATGCGCCGTTCGGCATTCTTATATAATGATGAATCCAAAAAGTTGATTTTAGATTTTAAGTTTAAGGATAAAACTTTTTCCGCCGAAACATTGGCCAATATATTGTATGGTGCGGGGCGGGATATATGGCCGGAAAATCCGGACGTTATTATACCGGTGCCGATTCATTGGACACGTTTATTGAAACGTCGCTATAATCAATCAGCTTTGTTGGTTAAATATTTATCTTCGCGGTCAGCTGTATCCGCGGACTATTCTTCGCTTGTTCGCCAGAAAAACACAGTTCCGCAAGTGCAGTTGGTTGGTGCGGCACGGCGAAGAAATCTGTTACAGGCGTTTGCCGTTAAATATCCGCAGAATATTAAAGGGAAAAAGATTGTTCTTGTTGATGATGTGGAAACAACAGGCTCAACGTTGAAAGAATGTGCAAAAGTTTTGAAAAAGGCCGGTGCGGCAAAAATTTATGCTTTGACTTTGGCCCGCACTGAAAATTAAATGATTTTTCGTAAAATACCGTTGTTTTCTTTCAACATTTTTTCGGCGGTTTCTTTGTTGCATTTTTTAATAAGCATCACGCACGCAGTTTTGATATTTTTTGCAATTTGCAATGTTTTTTCTGCGGTTATTTGGTCTGTTTGAGCAATTTCACAAATATATCTTATGCCACGTTCACGCAATTTTTGGTTGTGAATTTGTACATCAATCATATAATTGTGATAGGTTTTGCCCATACGAATCATTGCTCCGGTTGAAAGCATATTTAAAATCATTTTTTGCGCAGTTCCGGATTTCATACGTGAAGAACCGGCAATTGCTTCCGGTCCGATTTCGGCGCAGAGAAAAATATCGGCAAACGGTTTAAATTTTGCCTCCGGATTAGATGTTATTGCAATGGTTAAGAGCTTTTTTTCTTTTGCCAGTTGCAGAATTTTTTGCGTATATTGCGGATTTCCGGAAGCAGAAATTGCCACAATCACATCATTTTTTTGCGGGTTAAATGTTTTAAAATCGTCAACAGCAAATTCTTCTTTGTCCTCGGCATCTTCTACGGCATAGCGGACTGCGTTTTCGCCACCGGAGATAAATGCTTGAATAAGGTTGGGCGAAACGCCGAATGTCGGAGACATTTCGGAGGCGTCCAAAATTCCGATACGTCCGCTGGTTCCGCTGCCAAAATAAGCCATTCGGCCGCCTTTGTTAAAGCAAACGGCAATTTTTTCTATGGCAAAACCTATTTGCGGAATAATTTTTTGTATTGCGATTGCAATTTTTGTAGCTTCATTGTTAATCAAGCGGGCGATTTCTTCGCCTTGTTGCAAATCTATATCAAAAGTATCAAGGTTTGTTTTTTCGGTAACGGTAACCATATTATGCCTCTTTTCAATATCTTAATAAATTATATGGCGGATAATTTAATAAAAGATAAAAAAAAGGTTGACATTGTTCAAAAAATAATGATTATAGGCAGAGAGAAATCAAATGATTTTCTTCATTAAGCCCCTAAGATGGATGTATATGGAGGGGTGGCAGAGCGGTCAAATGCAACGGACTGTAAATCCGTCGACTTTCGT
>JAKSUO010000034.1 GCA_024408895.1 Alphaproteobacteria bacterium
AAATTACCGATTTTAACTTTTGTGGACACAGCCGGTGCGTATCCGGGTGTTGACGCAGAAGCCAGAGGACAAGCCCAAGCAATTGCCTCAACCATTGAAAAATGTTTACGCGTTAAAACACCTTTAATCGCAGCCGTTATCGGCGAAGGCGGTTCGGGCGGAGCCATAGCGATTGCAACGGCTGACAAGGTTTTGATGTTGGAACATTCTATTTATTCAGTTATTTCACCTGAAGGCTGCGCCTCAATTTTGTGGCGTTCCGCCGAAAAAACCAAAGAAGCAACCGAGGCCTTGCATTTAACCGCGCAAGATTTGAAAAAATTCGGCATTATTGATGAAATTATCCCGGAACCGCTCGGCGGTGCGCATAGAAATCCGCAGCAGACCATAGAAAATCTTCGTCAAGCTCTTAAAGCCAATTTGCAAATTTTGATGAGCATCAATAGTGAAAAACTAAAAAAACAACGTACCGAAAAGTTTATGAAGATAGGCTCGCAATTTTTGCAACCGACAGAAATAAAATAAAACATTTCAAACCAAAATACCTATTGACTTTCCTTTAAAAAAAGAACTAAAATAGAACAAATTAAATTAAAGGAGAGATTTTTGTGCTAACAGAAAAACAATATCATCTGTTGACATTTATCAACAAAGTCAACAAAGAAACCGGACAATGCCCGTCTTTTGATGAAATGAAAGAAGCTGTTGGATTAAAATCCAAATCAGGTATCCATGCGCTGATTAATGCTTTAGAAGAACGAAATTTTATACGCCGTCTGAAACACAGAGCTCGTGCGCTTGAAGTCATCCGATTACCTAAATTTAAGCCGCAAGCCATTTTGGAAGAAGAAAAAAAACGCGAACAGGCTTTGCAAAACAGCGTTGTTCAAATTCCGTTGTATGGTAAAATTGCCGCAGGTCTTCCGATTGAAGCGCTCGCAGATGAAACAGAAACAATTCCCGTTCCGTTTGAAATGGTGTCCCTCGGACAATATTATGCCTTAAAAATAGAAGGTGATTCTATGATAGAAGCCGGTATTTTGGATGGCGACACAGCGGTTATTCGCAAACAAAATCAAGCAGATAACGGTAAAATCGTTGTTGCTTTAATTGATAATAATGAAACAACTCTGAAAATCTTAAAAAAGAATAATGAAATTGTTCAACTTATTCCGTGCAATAAAAACTATAAAACCCAAACAATCAACGCGGACAGGGTTAAAATACAGGGTGTTTTATCCGGAATTTTGCGCAAATATTAAGCATTAACGAAAAATAAACAACTCTGAATATATTATGCCCACTATAATGTAACTTTTATGATAGGAAAAATTCATGAAAGATAATGACAGAAGTATTTTGGTTTTAATTATTGCAAAGACATTTTATTTAATTGTTTCTCTTGCGTTGTTGATTTTTGGCGCATACTTTTTTTGTTTTAAATTTTTCGTGCAAAAAAACATTATTAAAACACAAGATGACATAATGATAATCACTAAAAATGTTGAAAATTACTTTATTGGCAGAAAATTTAAAAATTTTAATTCCAATTTTATGTTATACAGCAATTTGTTGCCTTTTGATTTGGGAACTAATAATCCAACAGAAGTCAGCACCAAAATTAAAAATCGCTTCGGTGGCGAAATGAAATTTATTGAATCTGTCGCAACCATAGATGAACAAATGCTTTATTTCGGGTTATATAAGAATAAGGAAAAATATAAAAGAATTTATCCGGGCGTCAGTGCTTACGTTATCCTTATGACCAAACTCAAAAAGCGTGATTGCACTATTTTATCCATGATTGATTGGCGTCGTTTCATTCCGTTTTATATGGGATTAGAGGTAAGCATTCGCACACCGCAACATCCGCATAATGGCTATTTTAATTTAAAGAATTTTATTTTAATTGAAAACATACAGCAAAAATATCAAACTAAAGATTTAGGCATTACCTCGCGCACACCTTTATCTAAGCAAATAGCCCAAACTGCTTGCAACTGCAGAGAAAGAAATTGCACATTCGCCCTTAAATTCTTGCATAATACCAATTAACTGAGAAAGTTTCAAAATTCATAAATATAATAGGTTTCATAATCCGAACCGAAAGAAACTTTTTTTGTCGGCTTTATTCCTTGTATTGGGAAACGATTGGCATAAGCAATTGCACTAGGTTTAATCTCTGCAATACATTTTTTTGAAAGTTTTTCCATGGTACTTGTTAGTAAAAACAAAAATATCATATCTGCGTTTGATATATCCGATTCAAAAAAATTTTCTTTTTTAAACCGCAAATTTTTCAACTTTCTTGCCCGCCAACAACTAACAACATAAGGAATAAAACCATATTCTATACCAATAAATATATGTTCGGGAAACTTTTTAGCCAACGGCAGAAGCAAAGACCCCCAACCGCTGCCCAAATCCATAACAACCAAACCTTTTTTTTCAGCCAAATATGAAGCCGCATCTTCCATCATGGATTTTTTAACTTTGCCGCAAGACGGTACCGGTGGTGATGAGTGCATAAATCCGCAACTTACCGTAAAATAAATAAAAACAACGCTGACTGCCAAAATTGCAATAACAATAAAAAACAGCAATAAAAGCAAAATAAAATATACAATATCCATTTTACAAATTTCCTTTTTTATATTTTGCTGAAAAATTATATATCTGAATTTCATTTAAAAAAGGTAAATCACAACACCTCAAACACCTTAATTGCTTCTCTCAAGAATAAGTTCTGCCTTTATTTAATTATCACGAGGCATTTTATATCATTAACTTACCGCGAATTAATAAAATATTATTGTTTTACAATTATAATACGCCCCAACAAGGAGAATAGCCATGATGTATTTGATATGCGGTTTTTTATTCGGTTGTCTGATTCCTTATTTAGCCAGACGAATTAACAAATTATTGCCGGCCACCACCGGATATATTTTGCTGAAAATCTTTGTGCCGACGCATTATATGCCGTGGCAAAAGCTTAAAGAAAATCAAAAATACATGTATTTACTTACGCGCTATTTTATGCGTAGTATCGGCTGGGGAATTTTCACCGCAGCAATAACTTTTTTGTTTGCGCAAGTTTTTGATGTTATATTCATTAAATATTACATCGCATTTTTATGGATTCTTCTCTTGTTGGTAGAAGTTGATAAAAGAGCCATGCTTTTACCTGATATTTTGACATTACCGTTGCTGATATTGGGCTTTTCTTATGCTTCACAAAACGGCACTTGGTTGGTACCGGAAGTTGATTTTGTCAGCATCACCGAAAACAGTGTACTTGGCGCAACATTTGGTTATGTTATGCCGATTATTGCCAGTATGTTTATTGTTTGGAAACACCCGGAAGCTTTTGGCGGCGGTGATATTAAGCTCTTATGCGCCATAGGTGCTTGGTTAGGATTTGAGATTATATCTTATATTTTATTGCTTTCCTGCATTATTTTTGGTTTTAGTTGCCTGATTAACCACCGCCGTGTCGGCCCGTTTGGTCCGGCTATTGTTTATGCAACCATTATTGCGGCACTGTTTTTCTTTGGAATTTGAAAAAATTTTCCTGCCCTGTTTATGCATATGGCAATACACGAAGTCAAAAATGTATTGCCGATTTATTCTATCTCATTTCTAAGCGTTTCTTGCGAATTTCCCAAAAAGGCAACCCGAACAAATAATATTTGACAAATGACAGACCCTCTATTTTGCGAACGCGCCACAATGGTAATCCAAAAATTTTCCATACCGTATTTCCTCCACGCTGCTTGCAAGTAAAAACCGGAATGTATTTGAGAAATCTATATGAAACAAACTGTTTTTTCGTTTTGGATTCAAACTTTGCGCCAACAATTTTTTTAGCTTCAAAAGCGCACACGGTTTTATCCAACTTATCAAATATTTCGGGATATTCACGCAAAACATTTTGCAATTGTATGTCATTTTTTCCGCCAATTACATTTAAGCGCCATAGTGCATCATCTTGTGTTCCTTCCACAAAATTAAGCTTTGTATTATTATCTTCAACAATTTTAATCTTTGTATTATTTTTGACAGCCATTGCCCAAAACCAAATATCATCGGCTTGCGGGCAAAGACGCATAAATTTTTCCTCATTAAGAACCTCTTCATCTAAGCAATGCGGCGGATACAAAACTCCCCCGACTCCGGTGAAAAAATAGTTATACGACATATTATCCTTAATTTTGACAGATTTTTGCCACTCATTATACGGAGCTATTTTACCTTGATTATATTGTATAACATGACCGCGATGACAATGAATTGCATCGGGATTTTCAACATACGATAACAATAATTTTTCAAGCCAATCTTTGGCATATAAAACATCATCGTCAGCTGTAACGATAATTGCTTCCGGATATTTTTGTAACGCTGGAACAAGCTTTTTAAATGATTTTATATCGTGATACCACCTTATTGTCAGTCCGATTTTGGTTAATGCAAGTAATTCTTGTGATAAATCACTTTCTTTATTAGCAAATTGTTCTTCGGCAAGCCATAAAATTATCTTATCTGCATGCACATTCTGCGTTATTAAAGAATAAATTGTCTGATGTACGGTATTAATGCGTGCCGGATATGATGTTAGAGAAAGAACTATTTGTTGATGAATATTGCAAACAGGCAAACAATTCAAGTGTTTGCTTATACGATGGTAAAAGAGCTTAGTGTATGGTGATTGTTGAAAATAATTATTCCAAAGCTTTTCATACTCGGCATCGTAACATTTCCACGGTTTGAACTTTGAGCAATAATGAATAATCAAACTATTTTCAAAAATTTCATTTTGCGCAACATTGTAATACGAACAGATTTCATCAGTCGTAAATTTATCAATCAATGTGACTAGAAAATTATTTCGCAGACTAATATAATGGACGTTTTCTTCAAAACAAACGTTTAGTGCATCTTGGTCCATAAAATAATTCAAACCGTTTTTACGATACAATATTAATTTATTTTCCATATTATCCTGTCGCATTTTTTTCAAATTAAGTAGCATAACGCCCGAATTAAAATATCCGTTGTGTGTAACTCCCAATTTTTTGCACATATTCGGTTTATATAATTTCATAGGAGCCATATCTTTAACAACGGCTGCATATTTTCCGTCAAGAGCGGTTTCGTATAATTCCGACAAATCGCCCTGTACAATGATATCTCCATCTAAATACAGAATTTTATCTATGGCTTCAAAAATACTGGATAATCTAAATTTTGTAATTGCAATCGGAGTAACGTGCAAATTTTTCATTTTTAAATCGGAATAATTATTTTCTATTTCAATAAAATTGATTTTAAAATTACGTTCAGATAGGTGTTTTATGTTTTCAATATGAAATGTTTGTAAATTTGAATACAAAATATATATATTGTATGCGGACTTTGGTAATTTATTTGTACGCATTGATAACAAAGCAATATATGTAGGCATAGCAAAATTATCATCTGTAATAAAAGCAATCTTTATATTCTTTTTCATAACATCGTCTCCGCTTAAACTTTTAAACAAAAAAACCCGCTGTTAAAAGCGGGCGGATGTTCGAAAACCGTCAATTACAGATAAAACCGGCTCGGCCTATTCGGCTAATAGCCTTATTGAGCCGACATCCGCCCCTCTTGAGCAGAAGCCGGCATATAAATTTTAAGTCGCTTATGCACACTAGCGACTACCTGTAATTAAAGGGTTTTCGACGCCCCTGACACAACTTTAGTGTCACAAATATGCTATATTGATACATAAAATAAGTCAAGATTTTTTTGTAATTAAAAAATGATTGAAAAAATTTTCCTGCCCTTATTGACATTGCAATTTTGCAACACTAACTAAAGTATCAGTTATTAAAACTTTTATTTTAGGAGTGACAAGCATGAATATTAAACCATTACACGACAAAGTTTTAGTAAAACGTGTAGATGAAGAAGAAAAAACATCCGGCGGCATTATTATTCCGGATACGGCAAAAGAAAAACCTTCCGAGGGTATTATAGAAGCTGTCGGCAATGGTTTCAGAGCTGAAGACGGCAAAATAATTCCGATGTCTGTTAAAACCGGTGACCGCGTTTTGTTTGCCAAGTGGTCAGGCACAGAAATCAAAGTGAATGGCGAATCTCGCCTTATAATCAAAGAATCTGATCTTTTAGCAATTGTAGAATAATAAGGAAAGGTAATAAAATGGCTGCAAAAGACATTAAATTCGGTAGTGACGCACGGGCTAAAATGCTTAAAGGCGTAGAAACGTTGGCACAAACCGTTAAAGTAACATTGGGTCCTAAAGGTCGTAATGTTATGCTTGATAAATCGTATGGCGCACCAAAATTAACCAAAGACGGTGTTTCGGTTGCCAAAGAAATTGTTTTGGCTGATAAGTTTGAAAACATGGGCGCACAACTGATTAAAGAAGTTGCTCAAAAAACAGCAGATAAAGCCGGCGACGGCACAACAACCGCTACCGTTTTAGCGGAATGTATTATCCGTGAAGGTTGTAAGGCTGTTGCTGCCGGTATGAATCCGCTGGATGTTAAACGCGGAATTGATATGGCTGTCAGCGCGGTTGTTGAAGATGTAAAATCTCGCTCTAAAAACGTTCAGTCTTCTGAAGAAATCGCCCAAGTTGGCACTATTTCCGCCAACGGTGATACAACCATCGGTGAATATATCTCAAAAGCCATGGAAAAAGTCGGCAATGACGGTGTTATTACCGTTGAAGACGCTAAAGGTTTGGAAACAGAATTAGATGTTGTTGAAGGCATGCAATTTGACAGAGGCTACCTTTCTCCGTATTTTGTGACAAATCCGGAAAAAATGAACTGCGAATTTGATAGTCCGTATATTTTGCTCTATGACAAGAAAATATCTAATTTGCAACCAATGATTTCCATTCTGGAAGCCGTTGTTCAATCGGGCCGTGCTTTGATAATCATTGCCGAAGATATTGATGGTGAGGCTTTGGCTACTTTGGTTGTTAACCGTATTCGCGGCGGTTTGAAAGTATGCGCAGTTAAAGCACCGGGCTTTGGCGACAGACGCAAAGCCATGCTGCAAGATATTGCCACATTAACCGGCGGTCAGGTAATTTCTGATGAGCTCGGTATGAAAATTGAAAATGTCACATTGGATATGTTAGGCGTTGCCAAACGTGTTGATATCACCAAAGATGACACCACCATTATTGATGGTGCCGGTGATAAGGAAACCATTAAAGGCCGAGCTGCGCAAATTCGTCAAGAAATTTCGCAGACAACTTCTGACTATGATCGTGAAAAATTGCAAGAACGTTTGGGTAAGCTTTCGGGTGGTGTTGCCGTTATTAAGGTTGGCGGTGCATCTGAAGTTGAAGTTAAAGAAAGAAAAGATCGCATTGATGATGCTTTGCACGCAACCCGTGCTGCCGTTCGTGAAGGTATTGTTGCCGGCGGAGGTGTGGCATTGTTATACGCCGTAAAAGCTTTAGACGGCATTAAAGCAGCCAATCAAGATCAAAATGTCGGTATTGATATTATCCGCAAGGCTTTGCAAGCGCCACTGCGTCAAATCGCCGAAAATGCCGGAGTTGACGGTGCGGTAATTGCCGGCAAATTATTGGAAAGCAAGGACTACAACTACGGTTATGATGCCAGAATCGGTGAATTTACCGATATGATTAAATCCGGTATTGTTGACCCAACGGAAGTTGTTCGCACAGCCTTGCAAGATGCTGCTTCTGTCGGAGGCTTGTTGATTACAACCGAAGCTATGGTGACGGAAATTCCGGAAAAGGAATGTCACTGCGGTGACGGCGCAGCAGCCGCAGGTGGTATGGGTGGTATGTATTAATCATACTCTTACTGACAAAAACCCCGCGTTTTACGCGGGGTTTTTCATTATATAATCTGCATCCTCAGCAAATCGGGCGTTTTATCGCAGAAAGATTTTTTCATAAAGACTGTTTCTTTTTGCAAGGGTTTCATGCAAATAATCTTCGGAATATTTTTCGGAAAAAGTTTGTTTATTGCTAAAAACAGATGTTCCTATACCCAAGCGATGCCCTTTGATTTTTCCGCCCATTGCCTCAATAATTGTCGGAAATAAATCTACCTGTGTAAAGGTGCGGTCAAGATTCTCCGGTTGAGTTGTATTTATAAACAAATTATAAATACGACGTTCCTCAGGCATTGGAAAGTCATTCCCTAAACGCAAATGATCTCCCATAAGGAGTATTACCGTATCTTTATAATCCGGTCTTTGACGCATCCATTCCAAAAAGTCTGCAACGTATTTACAGGTTTGCCTAATCATTTCATGATATACATTACCGTTTGATGCTGATTTTTGTAATTTTTTCTTGTGTTTCACATGCGTATCAATTGTTTGTACATGAAGAAAATAAGGGGACTTATCAGCCAACTCTGTTACTTTTTCTTTTGCAATATCTAACACAACCTCATCCGTATATCCCCATGGACTGTTTTGCGAGTATTGCGGATATTTTTTCTTAATTACTTTTGAATCTATTTTATCTTCAACTTCATTATCTATTAAAAATACTTCCATACCACCGAATTTGCTGTCTGTTCCCTGCACTGCGGCCAACGTATATCCGTTATCTTTAAGAATTTTCCCGAGTGAATAATAACCGTGGAAAAAATGCATGTAGCGACCGACCCTGTGTACCAAACTGCTGTATTTAACCGGCATTCCGGTAAACAAAGCAATGATACTACCTTGTGTAAAATCGGTTGCAAAGCCGTTAATAAAGTTTTTAAACTGCACGCCTTGGGTTTCTATGTCCTCAAAATCGGCTAGCAGATTCTCACCGAAAAATTCCCTGTTTTCAAAAGTTTTTTCAAAGCTCTCAATATGCAATACAATCAGATTTTTCTTTACCGGAAGCTGAATATTCGCTTTTTGCGGTTCTGTATAGTGTTGCTCGTAAAAATCCGTGCTTTCGTTGGAAAGAAACTGGTTGATAGTTGTCAAATCAACTTTGTAAAATATATAACCAACGGTTAAAAATAACGATAGCAGCGAAATAAAACGGTTATAACTGAATTTAGCGAACGGTAATTTAATCCGCAGAAGTTTTAACAATTCCGGCAAATAACACACCGCCAACACATATAAGCAAGGTGTTAATATACAATGCTCTATAAACCACCGCATTAAATTTTCATCGGCCCCTTCTGATGGTGTGTTAAGAAAGAACAAAATTTGCCCTAAGTTAGCACCGGCAAAATGCTTGTGCATATATCTGAAAACCGCAATTGTAAAGGCCAACAGAAACACTGCCGGAAAAGCGTATAATCGGTGTAATTTTAATTTTGAAAAAATCATAAATCCTTATTTCTCTCTATCTTATTTCTGCACATAAAGCAGAGCCTTCAAAGGTGATACTATCAAAATGAGAACATACGTCAATACAAAAAGGTGCTTTATGAAATGCAAAAAAAATCAAATATCATTGATATCTTTGTCTGTTTATAAATCAGACAAAGATATCAATGGCAAACAGTATAGAAAACAATTTGTAAATTCAAATAACCAAAATTTTTAATTGGCATAAATTACAGTTCCTGACGGAAAACCATATAAAAATAACAGTAGGGATAACCTTTACAAGCCTTGTGACAAGCTTTTGCTATATTATCCATTGTTAGTTCAGTTGGGCCATTTTCTTGCTTGCCGGCATATACTGTTGTCTCAGCGCCTCCAAAAACCCCAATATATCCGCCCGGCATCTCACCAACAGTAGTATTCCACCAGTCTTTAGGGGTAATTTTTTCCCAATGATACGAAAGAAAATCTACGCAATTTCTTTCTTTATCGCCATCTGTGAATATGATCGTATATTGACCTCGCAGAGGGAAACCACTACCAAACTCAATGTCTATATCTATTCCCCCAACCGGAAGTTGACAAGACAATCCCGTATTCCCCCAAGGATCCACATAATTTTTATCGCAAATCTCTTCCGGTAATAATCCCGTAGCAACATATTGATCAACGTCATAGGATATCTTTTCCGTTACTCCTCCAGGTTTCATCTGGTCTATTTCCATTAATCTAAATAAAAATGCTCTAACAATTTCTATTGTTTTATTCATTTTATACTTGCGCATAGCTTCGGTATAGCCGGCAATTCCCCCAACCGACAACACGCCGATAATCGCTAAAACACCCAGCATTTCTATCATTGAACGCCCAAATTGACTTGCTCTTTTTT
>JAKSUO010000035.1 GCA_024408895.1 Alphaproteobacteria bacterium
CTTAAAGCGATTTCGCCGCGATTGGCAATTAGAACTTTTTCAAACATATTATTTCCCGAACTATTCAATGATTATAATAGGTTCACCGTATTCAATCGGGTCACCTGTTTCAACCAAGACCTTGGTAACCTTGCCGCTTTTATGCGCCTTAACCGGATTAAATGTTTTCATTGCTTCAATTAAGCAAACCGTATCACCGGCAGAAACATTATCGCCTTCCTTAACATAATTCGGCGAAGTCGGATTACTGGAAAGATAAACAACCCCAACCATCGGTGATTTTACCGCATTCGGTGAGTTGGTATAATCTTCAACTTTTGATATTGCTTCGGTAGTTTGTTCCGGTGCAGATAAAGATTGCGCTGCCGGTGTTTCAGCAACCGTTTCACATACCGGCACACAACCACGGCAATCGCGCGACAAAGAAATTTTGCAGCTGTCGTCTTCATATTTCAAGCCGGTTAGCTGATTTTTATCCAAAATCTCAGCCAGTTTGCTGATAACTTTTGTATCTATAGAATTTGACATATTTTTAAATATTCCTTTCTTTATTTCATCTTTTCACATCGTATATCTAATTTTTAAAAATACAACAAAAATCTCAATTTTTGCGTATTTTTTGCGTATTTTTTGCGTATTTTTTGCATTTTTTTGCATTTTTTGCACATTTTTACAAATTTAAAAATTTGGATTATTTTTAATAACCTCAAAATTTTTCACATAATCAAAAAAAAGTTATAGACATTTAAGAAAAACTATATTATAAAACCCATCGTACCGATGGTCAGATAGCTCAGTTGGTAGAGCAGAGGACTGAAAATCCTCGTGTCGGGGGTTCGATCCCCTCTCTGACCACCAATATAAAGAGACCGAGAGTGTATCCTCTCGGTTTTTTGCTTTTTAAGCAATCTGCGGTGGAAGCCAGTTATGGCAAGGTTTTAAGAGGTGTTGCATGCGGTATTTCGGAGTCGTATTTTTTACTGTTTTCACCGCCAAAAATCTCTTTAATCGCCGATATATATACTTTTTAAGGTCGTACCCTTAAAAATCCGCCCACACAATATTTTACGGACTTTTATCTTCGATAAAACCAAAGTTTCGCACTTATCTCTAATTGCTATGCAATAATTATTGATACAATTTGTTCATTAAAAATCTCAATAATCGAGATATTGTTGTTTCAATCTCTTTAATTTCATAAATACGTTTTCTATTTTAGAAAACTCTTTTTCATTTTGCGGAGGATCATACCAATGTCCTTCTTTGGCTGTCAGAAGAGAAGGTTCAGAAACCATCGTCAAAGCACGTGGATTTTGGGGAATATCACAACAAATAGGAATTAACGTCATTCCGTTTTGCTCTATCTTATCAGCTCCCTCTATCTCGTGATATCCGCAACGTTGCCAACGAGCAAGTAATTCTTGCTTGCACATTCCATAAATTTTACGATACCCTTTTTGTGCAGCATAATCAAAACCGTATTGCATAATATCCGCGGCAACATTAGTTTTTCTAAAATTACGCGTTACAGCCATTCGTTCAAATTTAACAAAATCCGAGAAAAAACGAATGCGCATCGTTCCTATCGGTAGCTTACGATGTCGTTTTTGAATATAAGCCACAACGTGAGCCGAACAAAAATCGTTTCCATCAAATTCTTTATCTTCCGGAATTCCTTGCTCTTTTACAAAGACTTGCTTCCGAACAGCCTTAGCTGCTTTGTATAGCTCTTCCGAGGTAGCCAGTTCAACCCTTATGTCCTTATAATTAAACATATTTCATTATAGGGTTGACAAAAGAAATTTTAGAATATACTAATTTTATGAATAGGTTATATATTTTGAGGCACAACAATAAAGGATTTTTTAAAATGAATATCAAAAATTATACCACACTCATCCGAGGAATCCTTTATGTTCAAGAAATTATCCGTTGCAAATCAATCAATAAAGCCGCAGAAGAAAATAATATCAAGGCTTCTAACTTAAGTCTGATCATCAGTAATTTTGAAAAAGAAATCGGTTTCAAACGCTCATCTCAAGGGTGTATGCCAACCAAACAAGGTTGCAAGATTGCCGAACTTGCCGTGGAATTAAAAGAACAAATACAAAAGATGAGTAACTGGCATGAAAATATGTGCCAAAAAAACAGAATGTTAAACATATATGTCAGTCCCAATATGGAACTAACCGATTGGTCTGATTTTGAAAAAAATCATCCGACCATAAAATTGAACTTTGTTGAAGAAGACATTATGGCTGATATTAAAATAAGCAATACACCTCCGGTAAATCCATCAGAAAAATATACAGAATTACATATCGGAGGCAGTCTGCGGCAAAAAATATGGATATGTTGCAACGAAAGAAACCCTAAGGCTCTTGAATTTTTTGATTTTATAGTTGCAAAGTTACTTCTTTTATATGATCAATCAAAGCTTTAATTTTAGGAATATCCTGCCCTGTTTTATGAGAAACAATCCAAAACGGATGACTAAGTTCCACACCAATCTGAGACAAATGCATCAAATCTTTTTCTTTTTTACCAATAGCGAGAGGATGAAGGGCAATTCCTAAACCGTCACACGTCATTCTAAGCAACATCGCGGAAGAATTGGTTGTAGCCACTATATGTTCGGCTCCATCAATAATTTTTTTCCATTGCTGCCATACGCCGGCAAAATTTTCCCGATTACAAATCCGATGATTTTTTTGTAAATCTTTAATGTCACGAGGGACACCATATTTTGACAGATATTCCATTGATGCAAACAACCCGAACTTTAATTTATATTGCGAAACAATCTCACTGTCATCATATTCCGGCTCGTCATAAACCACCGCCATATCCACAGCCGAAAAGCTTGGTCGCTCAAGCGAACATTCAATATCTGTTTTTATATCCGGATATTTTGCCACAAAACTGGATAAACAACTTGAAAGATAACCGGTTCCCAAACCATCACTGGTCCACAATCTTATCTTTCCGGAAACATTCATATCCGAGGCTGTAAAATTTTTAACTTTGTATATAACTTTATCAATATCACAGGCAATTTTGAAAACTTCTTTGCCGTTTTCTGTCAGTTTTACGCCATTATAATTTCTTTCCAGTAATTGACATTGGAGTTTATCTTCCAAACTTTTGAGAGTTTTGGAAAGATTGGATTGTTTCATCCCGTTGTTTTCCGCCGTTCCGTTAATTGTTCCGTTTCTGGCTGTCTCTAAAAAACTTAAAACTTCTCTGGCCCAGATGAAATTGTCCTTAATCCCCATTTTAGATACCTATATGAAATTAGTTTCTTCCCAAATTTATAAATATGAAATACATATTACACGAAAAAATAAATTATTCAATCTAATTTATAAGGACGACGAAATGAATAGTATAAAAACACCTAAAATTAAAAATATCAATTCAGAAGAATATTGCCGATTAGTCGGTCAAATCTATCCCCAATTAAAAAAACTTGAAAAAACAATGAAGCACTATTCTCTTAATGATAGTCTTTATTTTATACAACTTGCGCAAAAATGTTTTGAAAATGAAATTGTAAAAGAATTACTACCCCATCAATGATTGAAATGCTTCAGAAGCAGACAAAGTTGTTCATCAATATAATCAAGGACATTGTCATCAATTCGTTTAATTTTTTCAATAATTATATTTTCTTTTTCTATACGAGATAAACTTTTTTGATTAATAATTTGATGGTCAAGTAATTCATCTAT
This sequence comes from Alphaproteobacteria bacterium, assembly GCA_024408895.1. Lineage (GTDB taxonomy): Bacteria > Pseudomonadota > Alphaproteobacteria > RF32 > CAG-239 > RUG410. Next base: position 3,732 of record JAKSUO010000035.1, read on the forward strand.
TTTAACATCAAAATTTTGAGCTATCCGGTAAATCATAAACAAATCCGGAACAACGGTTCCTCTCTCCAAATTTGAAATGGTGCGCCAACTGACATCGCAAATTGTGGCCAATTCTTCTTGTGTCATGTTAGCCGCCTCTCTCATAGCTCGAACTTTTAAGCCTAGATATTTTCTTACATCTTTTTTCATATTATACCTATACATTGAAATATTTTGTTTATCCACGAACAATATTTCATAAAATAAGTCATAAATAACAATAAAATGCATATTAAGGATAAAACTATGAAACAAATTAAAAATATCAAGAATCATAAAACAAAAGGGCTAACTCAAAAAATATCAAACTTTTCCCCGATAATCATCGGAAAGTTTTTATATAATTTTTACCGATTAACTCCAAATCAAAAAATTTATATACTCAAAACAATGGAAAATATCAGAAAATATAATTTATAAGATTTTATTGATTGAAGTTGTCTCACAATATTAAACGAGTGCAAATTATTGTTCTTGCACTCGTTTATAACTTCAGATGCTAAAATTATTACGTATGGTCTATAAATTAACTATATGTAATTTGCTTCATTAACTTTTAGTATTTCCAAACTCGCTAATTACATATAAGCAACCCAAATAATATTTATTTGGCCTTAACTTCTGTTCAGATTTCTGTGAGTAATTTTCTGATATATTCATCTAAAACTGTCACCATTTTATGCTCGTCAACGTCCATTTCCGCCGCAATCAGCGAACCGTAACGTGTCGGAAAGCTGATAAACAAATCCCGCAAGGAACGGCCGAGGTTGAACGCGTACTGTCCGGCTTTTTTGCGGTCTATGGTTTCGCCGGTTATCATCTTCAACTTGGCCTTGGCAAGCATTGCCCGATAATAAACATCGGCGGTTTTGGCTTGCTGAAAGGTTGAAAAGTTCTGTTTTGCCGTGCCGCCACCGCCGACCGGCATCGCTTCCGGCGGATTTTCAAACAACGGATCGGTCTTGTGCGATTTTGCCGGATCGGTATTCATAAACCATTCCTTGTTGGCGGCATCCACGTCTATTTTGCCATCATCTGTTTTGTGGATACGACCGGTCTTTACCGCCGTCTGCACAGCATTCAAATGAACGCCGCGTTGGCGTGCATATTCTCGCATTGATACCTTTTTTCCCATTTATTGCAACTTTCTTCAAAATTATTGCAGAATTAACTGGACTGACGGGCAATACCAAGTGCAGTATAACATTGTCGCATTTGCTCTGCAAAAGCGTTATGCGCGGAGTTAAATGCCGAGAATATAGAGCATATTTTCAAGTTTAATGACAATGCAGAACACTTTTGCAGGCAAACCCGAAGGGCAAACTTCAAAATTTCATATAATAGAAAGCATGCATTCTTTTTAGAAGTATGGATGTAAAGCTTAAAAATTACAAACTATATCTAGGCTATTGTTTTAATCCAATAGCGTAGCATTTTCTTTCCATCTTTCTCTTGGGGTGTATCTTCATATCCACCAAAGGTATTTATTGCCTTTATTAACATATGTTTTGAAATATCGTTGTCATCTTCACATATAACCAATACTTCGGATAAAGATCTTTCATATGCTTTTTGTAATACCAGTTTAAGAGCTGCCGTGGCAATTCCTTGCTTACGAAAGCTTGGAACAACCATATATCCGATGTGCCCTATATATTTCGCCATAAATTCAGTCAATTCGTGCCTCAAACATATGCGACCAACAAAATTTTCATCTTTTATAATCCAAAATTCCGTTGCAGAAACAAATCCTTCGGGCAAATTAACGCCATTCATTGTATTAATAAGCGGCAATACAATATAATTTTCAAAATTCCCTTCCAATCTTTTTAAATCATAATCAGCAAATTGTTGCACTGACGGAGAGATAAAACCTTGAAGTTTTTTTATTTCTTTAACGGCTGAGATAAATGTTTGTTTATATTTAGAAGAAGGAATAACAAGCTTAATCATTTCTAGAAAACTCCTTTTTGTGAGAATTGTTGAAAGATATCATATTTGATAAAAATCTTTCATATTTTATTAAATCGGACATTAAAACAAATTCGTTTGGTTTGTGTGCACACATTATATTACCAGGGCCACAAATAACAGTATCAATCCCCATGCTTTGAAAATATCCGGCCTCGCTACCGTATGTTACGGATTTTGCATTATTATTGTTAGCAGAATATTGCACAAGTTTTAAAATCTCACTGTTTGGTTTTGTGTTTAATGGAAGAACGTGATTTCTCTCTGTAATGATCACAGAACATTCAGGAAATTTTTCTTTCATCTCATCTTCTATAATTCTGATAGTTGAATAAAATCTTTCAAAAAATTTTTCAATATTCTCATTCGGAACATATCGACAACTTAAGTCAAAATGAGATTTATCAGGAATCATTGAATCAGACATACCGGCATGAAAATTACTTATGTTTAAACTTGTTTTCGGATATTCAAAACGGTTGTCTTGTTCGGTAAAATAAGTTTTAGCCAACTCTTTTGCTTTTTTGTAAAGCTGAAATGTGTAATAAACGGCATCAACAGCCATATGGGGAACACTTCCATGAGCGGCTTTACCATAAATATCTACTGATATTCTTTTGTTTCCTCGATGTGCACTTACCGGATGTAACTCTGAGGGTTCCATAACAATACAACCTTTTTGTTTTAAAGGAAAAAGATTATAAAAATTATTGTCTCTCAGTTGATTTATAGCCGTAAAAACTCCTTCTTCATCATGTGTCAAAACAATATGTATAGGATATTTTTTCGCTAATATTTTCAATTTTTCAACTTGTGATAAAAGAACTGAAATTGCTCCTTTCATATCTGTTGAACCTTTACCAAAAACACAACCATCAACGACAGTCATTTTAAGAGGATCTCGCTCCCATAAATGCTCTTGTTCAACTATTTTTGTAGTATCCAAGTGTCCTGAAAATATAATTCCCGGTTTTTCAATATCTCCGAACGATGCAATCAATGATTCACGATTAGCATCCTGTTGTCCTCCATAGTTTTTACTAATAAGTGAAACATTCGCTTTGTGGTCTGAAAGATAATTTGCCACAAAATGTACAGCATCCAATGAAGAGTTCTGAACATCCGTATCAAAGGCTATCAATTTTTCCAGAACATCAAGAGTCTTCATTTTCTACCTGCAACAAGAACTTTTTATCAATACATGCTTCTATGAAATCTTTAATATCGGTAATTACTTCATCAACAGAAACGTTATACTTTTTTGAAAAATATATAGCTAATTCCTCTAAGGAAATTTTTGTTTGAAGTTTTTCAACAATTTCCATGCCGATACTATTCAATTCAAGCACATTTTCAGTATCTCGATTGTATAAATAAAACTTACCATCTTGCTTCCTGATAATTACTTTAGGACTTAGCACTAACTTAATATTGCTTTGCATCATTTCTTATATCCTCGTTATTTAAACACATGAGTTTTGGCGTATTGTTCATTAAAGTATCTAAGTCTTCGTCAGAAATCGTAAAGATGTTCCCCAAAACTTTATTAGATAGCGGGCAAGGTGTAAAGTGTCCCCAAGGATTTATATGTAAAATACGACCCACAAAACAATCTTTTGGTGTAAAGAAAGGACTATGAAAAATAAACCTTTTGTCATCTGCAAAACGTCTTATAATATCATTAATCTTTCCTTTGATTTCGGGACTAAAAGTTTGAGCGGATAAGAATGCAACAACATCAATATTATATATATCTGCCAAAGATTGAAACTTATTATAAAACCCCAAATCATCACTCCACTGAGTGCATAATATACGCGTTCTAAAATGTCCGTTTTCATTTAATAATTGTAATGCTTGTATGACTTTTTCAAACAGCCCCTTATAATTCCTGAATATATCGTGCTTTTCATTAGGAAAATCCAGACTGATTTGAATCTTATCTACGCCACAAGCGCTTAATCTTTTGATTGTTTCGTTATCCAGTTCTATAGCATTTGTTGTAAGTTCAATATCAAAATTATATTTTCTTGTTAAATTTATGGCTTCCCAGAAATGATCAAATAGTAACGATTCTGCGTAAGCAAATATAACTTTAAATACACCATAATCTCTTAATTTTTGCAAAATTACTTCAAGATTTTGATTGGTATATCATAATCTCCTTTTCTTAAGCGCTCTTTTACGCTATAACAATGAGGACAACGAAGATTACAACGTGTCGTTAAACCTATATGTGCTTGATACAAATCAATCATAAAATAAAATCCTAAAATTTAGAAGAAAGGGAAGTTCTAATGCTTCCCTTTTTAAATTAGCATGTCAAATTAACATGTCAAACTTAATTTTCTTTCACTGATAATTAAAGGTTTTGTCCACATATTACTTTTCCTTTCAAGCAAAAATGAATTACCTAATTACAACGTTGGTTATATTGTCAAAAAAGAAATAGTCAAGCGGAATCTACAAAATAATAAATAATAATTTGAAAACAGCCAAACAACTCGGCGATTATTCGCTGCACGTGCGATGCAACTTTCTTTTCGTACAATATACCGCCTGATTGATTATACTCCGAAAAGGCGCGTGTCCGGCGATTTTCCGGACACGCTGTTGGAGAATGTCAACTCATCTAATTGCTAAAATGTACCATTCTGAGCGGGAATAATTGTTGAAGTTCCATTGCAGGCTCAGTAAAAAATCGGCTTCGCTCAGGTGCTTCTGCATAAACTCCGGTAGGAATGCGTTCTTTTCGGTTTCGTGCCGGATAAAGCCTTGGTAGGCGCGTTCAAACTCGGCTTTGAATTGTACCTTAAACTCCTCATAGGAGAGCACCCGTAGTTCACGGGTGCGTTTATTTTTAATGGTAATCCGCATCGTTAGTCTCCCAACTTAATGCCGAGGTAGCGGCAGTAGCTTGATCCGGACGGATCGGTGTAGAGTGTCAGGTGGCCATCGCAGGTCAACTCGACCACTTGGCGGTACTCTTTATCGTCGTGGATTTCGTAGCCGCCTTTACCGGTTAAAAACTCGTAATCGTCGAGCGGTCTCTCGCAGATTTTTTTGTATTCCGCTTTGCTGAGGTTAATCGTCTCGGCTATCTCGACTTCCTCAACCCTAAAAGAGCAGTCTTTGACGATTGTCGTGCTTACCGATAAAACTTCTTCGATATTGCTTGGTTTTCTGACCATGTATGTTTTGACTGTTTTCATTTTTTTATTCCTTTTCTGTTTAGGTTAATGCGCTGGCTACCTTGCCTTTGCTAATTCAATGAATGCTTGGATTGTGGGCAATATCAAGTGCAATATGACGTTTGCCGCACAATTCTTCAAAATTTCAGAGAAACAGCGATTTTTTGAGCGACTGTATTGGGCATACAGTGCGAGAAAAATTGATGTTTATATGAAATTTTGAAGTTTGCCCTTCGGGTTTGCCTGCAAAAGTGTTCTGCTTTGTCATTAAACTTGAAAATATGCTCTATATTCTCGGCGTTTAACTCCGCGCATAACGCTTTTGCAGAGCAAATGCGACAATGCAATATTGCACTTGGTATTGCCCTAACTTATCCAGTCAATTCGACATTATTTTGCAATAATTCTGCATTATTTTCCGGTGTTTCCTCGGTGTTCGCCAATAGTTCCGCTTTTTTGCCGGTATATTCCTCCCAACGCTTAACAATAACGTCGCAAAACTTCGGATCTAACTCAATTAAGCGAGCGACTCGACCGGTTTTTTCGGCCGCAATTAAGGTCGAACCGGAGCCGCCGAACCCGTCTAACACGATATCACCGAGTTTAGAGCTGTTATTTATGGCTCTTTCCACCAATTCGACCGGCTTCATGGTCGGGTGCAAGTCGTTCCGGACAGGCTTATTGTATTCCCAAACGTCGGATTGGTCGCGGTCGCCACACCAGTAGTGCTTTTTATCCGCACCCCAGCCGTAAAGAATAGGCTCATATTGCCGCTGATAATCCGCACGGCCGAGTGTGAACGTGTTTTTCGCCCAAATAATAAACGTCGACCATTTGCCACCAGCCGCCACAAACGAGGAATAAAGCGTGTGCAGTTCCGATGAGCTCATGCAGACGTAGGCGGCACCGTTGTTGAACATCATTAAATTTGAGAGACTGTCGGTCAAAAATTGCCCAAAGTCATCGCCGAGGTTGTCGTTCATAATCGTGCGATTATGGTTCGGCGAGGAGTGGTAACGGAGTTTGTCTTTCATAGTCGCGCCGTAATTGACGTTATACGGCGGATCGGTAAAGACCATATCAGCCAAGTCGTTCCCCATTAGTTTCTGCACGTCGTCATACATGGTGGTGTCGCCGCAGAGCAGTTTATGCTTGCCTAAAATCCAAATGTCTCCGTGCTTGGTTATCGGCTCAACCGGTG
>JAKSUO010000036.1 GCA_024408895.1 Alphaproteobacteria bacterium
TTTGCTCCTGCAAACCAACCGTTTACATAAATGCGGACTTTATCGTTTACCTTACCGCCCAAAAGCTGATACACGGGAACATTTAAGTGCTTTCCCAGAATATCCCAAAGTGCCATTTCAACGGCGGAAAGTGCCGACATAAGCACTGCACCGCCTCGCCAATAGGCATCTCTGTAAATATCGTGAAAATGCTTTTCAATATTAAGCGGATTTTTGCCGACAAGATACTCTTTTATATGCTCTACCGCACCCCAAAGCGCTTTTTCTTTATATTCAAGAGTTGCCTCGCCGACACCGGTTATCCCTTCGTCGGTATAAACCTTTACAAATACCCAGTTTGTTCTGAAACAGTCAACCGTAAAACACTTAACATCTGTTACCTTCATAATTCTATCTCCTTATAAATTTTCGGTATTACCTTGTTATCGCAGGAAAAATCTTCGGGGTTTATTTCGTCAAACATACCGAAATGAATAGGAACGGTATATTTTGCATTCACCCTTTCGGCAAATCTTTCAGCATCGGCCATATTCATATTGTTTCCGACACCGTTAATCGGCAAAAACAAAGCATAAATATCCTTTGGGATATCCTTAAATATTTCCTCGTTATAAAGAGTATCTCCCGTAACATAATACTTTCTTTTTCCGTCATCAATTATTACTCCGATAGGTGTCGGGTCACTATGTTCGGCTTTAACGGCGGTGATTTTTATATCAAAATATGTCCAGGATGTTCCTCTGTTAAAAAGAACAAAATTGTTGTTTCCGCCGATAGTCCGCACCTCGTCCCACACCGATTTCGGAGAAAGCACCGTAACGCAGCTTTCCTTATTTATATAATACGGAACGGTAACGGGGTCATAGTGGTCTAAATGATTGTGAGTAAAAATCATAACATCGGGCTTTATTTTCAAAAACGATGCATCTAATTCTTTTCGCCTGTAATTTTTCGGCTCAAATTTTTTTACATTATCCGAAAAATAAGGGTCTATCATAATACATACTTTTTCGTTTTCAAAAAGCAGTCCCGCCTGACCTAAAAATGTAACCTTCATATTTATTTTGATTCACCGCTATTTAACACTGTCAAAAACTCTGACATAATCAACAATAAACTTATCGTTTTCAACTATTTTATCACAGCCAACATCTTTATAGATTCCCGGAATGTAGGAACGATATCCTATACATTCTGTGCCTAAAAGTAAAAATTCCTCTATATGAGAAACGCCTCCTGTTAGTTTTTCGCCCGATTGTTTTCCGTCCACAAAAAATGTATAACCGTCTTCTTCCCAAAGAACTCCAAAGCGATGAAATCCATCGTCAACCGGTATAGCATCTTTCGCTACACAGCCGGTTTTCGGCACCTTAGTGGTATCCATTTTATAGTTTTTGCCATAGCCGCCAAAATGAATATTGTGAGGCAGATATGTGTCTCCAAAAAAGCTTTCCAATATGTCAACCTCAACTCCTGCCTTTTTTTCGTCAAGCTGAGTCCCGATAACCGGAGATTGGAGCCAAAATGCACTCCACCAATTATTACCTTTTTGTAATTTGCAACGGCATTCATAATAACCGAATTTATGCAAAAATTTAGGTTCTTTGAGCTCTGCAACATCCCAATCTTTTGAAAAACCGGGTCTGTCATACCAATTTTCTCCGGTTTGAAGTTGTGAAGAATAATACTTACCGTCCTTTTTTACTAATTTGAAAACGATATTACTTTTCCCGTCAAATTCAATTCCTTCTTCACCAATCCAACCGTCGTGCTGTTTATGAAACAAATGGCGTCTGAAATCCCATTTTGTTCTATCAAGTTCTGTAGCATCAAATTCATCGCTCCAAGCAAGTTTCCATTCCCCGTCAGGTAATAAACTCGGTTCGTGGTTTTCAATTTCAAAAGTTTTCATTGCTTTTTCCTCCGTAAAATATATAATTGACTAATTCTCAGTATTAAAATAAATTTCATAATCACTTATTTAAGCTATATTTACCGTGATTATTGCCGTTTTCAAGCGGTTGCTTACAGCCAAAAGTTCAAAAGATTCCGAGAATATTTTAGGTTTAACGCCGACAAGTATTTTCCCCATATACATTTCTCTATCAGTGTTTTTTACATTACGACTGTCGCAGTTGTCAGAGCCCGTTCCGATGATTTCTGCATTCTTTGAAACATAAAATTTTACAAATTCATTTGCGTCCGGCACCGTTCTCCCCTGCTCGTCAACACACTCGCAGACAAATAGGGCAATATCCTCGCCGTTAGCTTTGAAATCGTTAAGCTGAGTTAATTTAAGACCTACGGGTTTTCCGGTTGTCTCCCTACAGTCTTCTGCAAGAAATTTGCCGTTTATATACCCTTTTACGGCAATTTTTCCGGGAACATACTTAACATTCCATTCGCCGTGGCCGTATTTTTCAATTTGCTTTTTACCAAGTGATTTACCGTTCAAAAACAGTTCAACCTCATCGCAATTTGTATACACCGTAACGGGTATTTCTTTTCCTTCAAAGCCCTCAAAATTCCAATGAGGAACAATATGCACCATTGGTTCATCGGTCCAAAAAGATTTATTTTGATAAAATGCACCTTTCTTTTGCAGAAACAAATCAATCGCTCCTGATTTTGAACAAATTGCAGGCCAAACTGCCTCACCTCTATGTTCAATTGCTATCCACTGATAACCGCCTAAAACATACGGTCTGTCATTAAGAAATTTCCATGTTTTTTCTCTTCCCAAAAACCAACTGTTTGTATCTTGGTCTTTATCCGTTATTCTGCCTTTTGCGGAAAAGAAATTCCAATCTCTTGTTGTGCCGGTTGCACAGCATTCAGAAGCAAACACAGCCTTATCAGGACACATTTCATGCACTTTATCGTATATATTGAGATTATAGTTTATACCTATTACATCGCAATAATCATATATTGTGGATTTTTCGGGACTTTTGTCCTCGGCGGCAGTTATAAATCTTGTATTGTCAAGCTTTTTTATGGTATTGGCAAGTTTTCTATGTATTCTCCTGCCGTTTTCGCTGACAAAAAAAGGTTCTTCATTACCCGTTGACCAAAAGAAAACCGACGGTCTGTTTCGGTCTCTCTTGACAAGAGTTTCAAGCTGTGCTACAGCATCGGTTGTGCTTTCAAACCATCTTGTTTCGTCCATAACTATAAAGCCGAGTTCATCAAGTGCATCCATAGTAGCGGTTGATTGCTGATAATGGCTTGTTCTATAGCCGTTTGCGCCCATTTCTTTAATAAGCTTGATTTTATATTTTGCAATATTATTCGGAACGGCAAGACCTGTAAGGCCAAAATCCTGATGACAGCATACGCCCTTTATTACGGTTTTTTTATCGTTAATAAACAAACCGTTTGTTGTTATTTTTACATCACGGAAACCAATTCTCGTATAATTTTCATCAATCTGTTCGCCATTTACAATAAGCAAAGACCTAATTGTATAAAGATTTGGATTTTCTGTATCCCAAAGCATTGGACTTTCAATGATTTCCGATGATTTAGTCACTGCCTTTTCCTGCGGCAATGCTACTGCTTTTGAAGAGGATTTAAGAACACAATCGCCGTTTTTATCCAAAAGACAATTTTGAACTTCAACCTCTGTTTCGTCATCAAAGTAATCATTCCGCACCGTGTTTTCAAAATCAATCTGCCAGTTGTTTCCTTTGAGCTTTTTGACAGGGGCATATACGCCATACAGGTCAAAAGAAATTTTATCGGTTATGCAAAGGGTTACATCTCGGTATATTCCTCCGCCTTGATACCACCAACCTTCAAATTCCGTTGTATCAACATAAACTGCCAAAACATTTTCTTGTTCAAAATATGCAACATCGGTTATATCAACTTCAAAGCTGTTGTAGGATGAAAAATTTCTGTAAACAAGACAACCGTTAAGGTAAATTACAGACTTTCCCGCAATCCCTTCAAAATTCAGAGTAATTCTTTTATCTTTATACTCTTCTCCTATGCCGAAATGCAATCTATACCATGCATTAGTATAATGAAAATATCCGAGTGCATTGTTTTCTGATTTATCGTTGTCTTGGTTTATTATATAATCGTGGGGAACCGAAACCTTTTCCCACTGTTCAAAACGCATTTTTCCGCTATTTCCAAAATCATCAACAGTTTCAGGATAAAGATACGAAGCGGGACCGACCTTTTTGCGTTCGGTTTTTGCCGCGGCATAAACTTGTCCTTTATTAGTAGGATACGAAATATTTATATCCCCTTTATGAAATAACCAATTATCAATTAACTTTTGTTCTTTTCGCATTCAATTCACACTTTCAAGACTTATTGTTATTGATGATTTTTTCAAAAGCTTCAATCCATTCTCTTTTAATTATTTCATGACCTGCTGCAGTAGGATGGACCCCATCCGAAACATAACATTCCGAACCGTATTTTTTTGATAATTCATCAAATTTATTTTGCAATTCTATAAACGGCAGATTATGTTTAACAGCGACCGATTTTGCCGCTTGGGCTTTTAAAGCAACTTCACTTTTAAATATTTCGTATTTATTAGGTATTTCAGTGGTATTACAAGTTGCGGTTCCTTCCAAAACAAACGGTTCAAATATCATAATTTTTGTATCAGGAAGTTCTTTTAAGATTTCTTCTATCATTAAATCATAAACCATTTCATACTTTTTTGTGTCAACCCCGTTATTTTCACAAATCTCGTGCCAAACATCATTAACACCAATCAGTATACTCATATAGTCAGGTTTTAAATTTATGCAATCTTTTTTTATTCTTGCATATAAATCAACAACTCTGTTTCCGCTATTACCCCTATTATAGAATTCATATTGATTTGGATACAAATAACTTAAATTTGCTTTTACTAATGTTGCATATCCTATTCCTGTTACATTATCATTTGTATGATTTCTCCATGCATCAGTAATTGAATCACCGAAAAATAACACTTTTTTCATTATAAACACCTCAAAAATTTAAGTTGACAAACAATTATTTCTATTTTCTATGGTCTGCAAATCATTAATGTTGCATTTCCGTCAAATATTATTTCACCATTGTTTGCAGAAACAATAAAACTGTTTCCGCTTCTGATTTCATTTGTTTTTCCATTTGAAACAATTTTGCAATTACCGTTTATTGCTGTTGCAACTGCATAGGTGTTTCCAAAATCAAATGACGCTTTTCCTTTAAGTTTCAAACAATCCATTTTGAATTTATCAGTAATGGAATCATCTACAATAGGAATCATACAATTATCTGTTAATTTCGGATGCCTAACATACTTATTTCTAAGTTCTTCTTCCGTTAACCCTTCGTAAACAAAGCAATCCATCATTTTTTCAAAGCCTAATCCGCCATGCATTTTTTTATCGGTTAATGTTATTCCCGATTTTGAAGTCCTTTCGGGAATGACCATATAATCAGTCGGCTCTTGAAGCTCGCAAAGTAGACATCCCTCGCCAATAGCATGGGGAACACCGCCCTCAACAAAAATCAAATCGCCTGCATTGACACTTATTTTATGCATCAGTTCAAGCATACCGCTTACATCTTGATTATCAAAGCATTCCTGCCACTTTTCACGAGTGATTTCAGGCTTAAAGCCAATATACACGCAAGCATTTTTTTCAGCCGAAATTATATACCAACACTCCGTTTTGCCAAAGTCCGAATTGAAATACTTTTTGGCAAAAGATATTGTAGGGTGGCATTGAATAAATAGTCTTTCTGCGGCGTCAAGAAGTTTTACGAGTATTGACATATTTTCGCCGTGCTTGTTAAACTCTTCTTGACCCAAAAATTCTTTTGGGTTTTTGTTTATGATTTCTTTAAGCAATTTACCATTCTCACAAACGCTCGGTCCCTCAACAATATCTTCCCTGCCTGCATTAAACGCTCTTACAGTAGAGGCTATCCATTCTTCTGGGAATTGTGTATCTTCGCAATACTTTTTTCCGCAAAGTTTATCCAACCTCTTACCGCCAAAATATGAACGATAAACTCGGTTAGGTTTTAAGTAATAAATCATAATCTTCTCATCTTTCGCTGATGTATAATTCTTTATTATTTATCTTTGGAAAAATACAAATATACTCCTGCTGTCCAGCCGAGCATTTTAGGCGCGTTGTAATCCTGATTTGCAACTTCAGCGTTAGTTCCGTCATATTTCTCCCAAAGATTATTGGTTTTATTAAAATTTTGTTCTATAAGAGTTATATACTTTTCTTTAATGTTTTCGGCAAAATCATCGCAGTTATAATTCTTGGCTGATACATATGCAATATATTGAATCGGAGGCCAAATATTAGGATAATCCCATTGGTATCCGTTTGTGTTTTCTTTCAAAGATGCACTGACACCATACTGTAATGTCAACTCATTAAGCAAAGACAATGTGCCTTTGGCATTATCGCATAACTTCACATACAAAGGATAAATTGATGCCGCAGAAATAACAGGACTGAATTTCTTTTCGCAAAAATTCCAATCCATATAAATTGATTTTTCGTCATTCCACATATATTTGTTCATCAATTCTTTACGCTTTTCAGCTTGATTTATCCAACTTTCATTCATACCGTTTTTCAAAATTTTTGAAAAATCAGCCATTTGATTTTCAAAACCGTAAAGCAACGAATTCAAATCTATGGGATTGATAAACTCACCGTCAAATCCAAAACGAGAATTACAATCCCAACCGCTTTCAACAAACGACATAATTGTATGTGCAATTTTAACTTTTTCCGCACAATCATCAGTAGTATAACCGCCGGAGCGTTTGGTAAAATCGTTATATAATATTTCAACTCTATCCTGCGAAATATTATTATGATTTCCGTAAAAATTAAGTCCGTTTGGTGCTAAACGCTCTGTCTGCCAAAACTCATATTCTTTACAAAGAATTCTATAAGCATTTTCAAGCCATATAATATCCTTTGTTTCATTAAATATATCGCGGACTCCGAGATATAAAAACGGCGGTTGCGAACGATTTAAATAATATGTTCTGTTTCCATTTGGCATAAATCCATACTTTTCAACCATATAAAGCATATTGTCAATATTGTTTTTTGCCAATTCAATTTTGCCGTCCGCAATTAAGCCTATATTTGTAAAATAGGTATCCCAATAATACATTTCAAGAAATTTATCTTCAGGACACGGGACAGTGTAAGGGTATGGAAGTCCCAATAACGAGCCTAAATCATCTCTATTGGCACGGATTGTTTTAGGAAGATTTTCTTCAATATATGCTTTAACACTCATATCATTTCACCTTTAATAAATATGTTTTTATCTGCCAAGGATTAAACGAATCGGTAAATTCTCTGCTGTTTGAAACCTTTTCAATTTCATTTTCATTTAATTTGCAAGACCAAATTCCCTCCGCATTAATTTCAGATTTCAAAACAACAGTTTGGTTATTATCCGATGCATTAAACAATCTTACAATTATACCATTGTTATTTTCCGCAATTTTAACAATACTTAATACTATATTTTTGTTATTGATTGAAAGATAATCTTTATTTAACAGTTCTTCCCTGCTTTTTTTATTGAAAGAGAAAAGCATATTATCTTCCAAATCTTTTTGTATATCTAACAAATCACAGTAATTTGTATCGTTTTTGGTAGGAACAAAAGCATAATGGTAGTTTAGTTCACCCTGAATTTGACTTTCAGATGCATCGGGCTGCAAGAAAACTTTATTAAAAGAGCGAAACATAGTAACATATATGTCGCCGTTTCTTTCAACACCGGCTTCGTGTATTCCGAACGGAGAAACAAAAGCAAATCCACTGTTTTCAGCTTCAACCCCGATAATTCCGTTCATATTCTTTTCAAGTTGTTCCTGTTCAAAATACTTTTTACCTTCTTCGTTAATTCCTGTTTCTCTGACAACCTTATAAAATGCTTGTGAAGCATAATATTTAGAAGACAGTATACCCGTTGGAATTACTAATTGAAGCTTGTGATTTTTACAGTTATTATTTACCCTTGTTTTAACATCAAGATATTTTGAATTCTTATTGAGCGTAACGGTTGATACTATTTCTAATACTTCAAGTTCCTGCGACCTTGTATACGAAGAATTGTCAAAATATTTAGGAACTTTCATTTGTTTTATTATTTCAAATGAAACGCCGATGCAACCTGCCTTTAACCTTTTAATTACAGCCGGCGAAGAAAAAGAAGAAATTATTTCATCATTTGCGGGCGGCATGGAAAACCAACCGTCACCACATTCACCGTTATCAACAAATCTATTCAAATTTTCATATTTTTTGCCCGTTCTCTTATCTAAGATTGATATTTCGCCATTTTGTGCAATATCAACACGCAAAAATTCATTTTCGGCATAATTATCGGAATATGATAAACCATCCTTATAAACGATTCTGTTTTCAGATTCAATTATAGCAAAATCGTTATATCCAAATCCCTCAACATCTGCACTAAATGACACATTATACACATCAAACGCGGCGCTGTTTTGTTCGTTTGTTCTTTTGCTGACTCTATGTTTTATACTATTTATTTGATATGGTATTTCATTTCCGTCAGAGTCTTTTATCACAAACGAATTTATTGGTTCATTTTGAGTAAAGCGGTTAAAATCTTTTTTATATCCGGTCAAAAAGGGTAAATCAGCCGTTATATTTTTAACACTTTTTCTTCCCGAAAAATTATAAATTCTGAGGACATAATCATTGTCATTTTGCATTGAATCAACATGCAAAAAATCTTCTTTGAGAGCATTGCAAATGTTGTCAATCTGCCTATACCTGTAAAACATATCTTTATGTGTAGCATCAATACTGCATCCGCAAATTGAGTCGTGAGGCTGATTTTTGAGCAAATAATCATACGCAACATCAACAAATTGATGATTTAACTCATTATCCTCAATTTTTGATAATGCAATCATCGGCTCAATAATATGTTCAAGTAAATTTTGGCATCTGTCGTTATTGTATTTTAAAGGATAATAACTTGAAATACAATTTGTTATCGTAACCAAATTACCGGTATTGGGGTTTGAACGGCAATGCATCGTCTCTGCAAGCTCGCCGGTAATAATCGGCATATCGGACTCGTAATTTTTTTGCAAACTCACCATTTCCTCTAAATTTGTATGAAGCAAGTTTGCATTCGGATAATTTTCTTTTATTGCATTTTTGATTTCGGAAACATTATTTTCCGCCAAAATATGGTCATTAGTATCGGTAATAAGAATAATAGGCACATCGCTTTTATTGATTTCTTCGTCAATATAGCCTTTTAACTTTTCGGTAAATTCTTCCGTGTTGTATTTTAAAGCAACATAACGGGAAAATCCGCCGTAAAAGCCTTGATATGTATATATTTTAGTGCCATCGGGCGATTTCCAAACAAAATGACTTATATTTTGTCGGTTTCCGACTCCTCTTCCGAGGTATACACCTTCTATATCAAATCCTGAGAAAATTTGCGGCATTTGAGCTATATGACCGAATACATCATTGACATACCCGTATTTCCAGGTATCGGTATTCCATTTTTTGGCAATTTTTTCACCGAACAGCAAATTCCTTATAAGACTTTCACCCGAAACTAACATTTCATCGGGCATAACATACCAAGGTCCCACAAGGACTCTTTTTTCTTCTATAAGATTTTGCAAGCGCTTTGTCTTATCGCCGACAACCTCTTTATAATCCTCAAGGACAATAGTTTGCCCGTCAAAATTAAAAACGGAAAAGTCGCTGTTGTTTTCGAGCTTTTGCATCAAATCATCAACGGTTTTTACAAGCTTATACCTAAATCCCTGAAACGGCAAATACCATTCTCTGTCCCAATGTGTGCTGCAATGAAAAAAAATAGTAAGATTTTTATTATCCATAATGTTTTACTCCTATATTGTCGTTTTAATTATTCCAATTTAAGCAAAAACGACAGTAAATATTTAACGCTTTTTTCAAGGTCTTGTCTGCTTATTAGTCCCTCTTTATAAGCATCATACAAACGCTTACTGCTTCCGCACGGCATACGGATATTATTTCCGGAAAGAAGTTCT
>JAKSUO010000037.1 GCA_024408895.1 Alphaproteobacteria bacterium
GTCAATAATGGTACCATAACGTATGATTTATCGGAACCTGGAACACCTTCAAAAATCGGATCGGCGGAAGATCCGTTTGAGAACTATTCTACCGAGGCTAATAAGCGTAGATCTGTTATGACAACCAAGAGTTCTGGCGACAGCTCGTCATCAACAACTGAATCTTTATACAATAATACCGGAAAAACGATAACAATGAACGGTTCGTCATATACTTCGGTTATGTCGGTTGAAACACTGCGAGGGTATGCTATTAACAATGGTATGATTACATTGAATCAAAATCAATTCGGAACAGAAGGCAATGGTATAGGTATGTACGCATACCAAGGGGCAATTTCTGCCTCTTATATACAAAATTTGGGATTGATTGATACTAATTTTTATATGTCCGCCGCCATGGCGAGTGAATCAACACAAAATGCTGCCGTAATTAATGATGGCACGATTACCGCGAAGCATGAATATTCTATTGGTATGTACGTCAATGGTAAAAGTTTGCTGACGAATAACAAGGATATTAATATGAATGCTTCAAACAGTGTGGCTATGTATGCAACAGAGGCGGATTCTGCTAATATGACAAACAGTAAAACCGGCCAAATAAACATCGGCGAGCAGAGTAAAATGTTAAGTAATGTTTACGGTTTATTCTCAAAAGGCGAGTTGTCCACCATCAGTAACTTCGGAACTATTAATATTTACGGCAACAACAGCACGGCAATCAAATCAACGGGTGAAGCATCCGTCATTAAAAACAATAATAAAATTTCCGGCGTTTATACCAAAGGTATTGAATCAACCGGCGCCAACACCAGAATAGAAAACTTAAAAGAAAATGACGACCAATACGGCCAAATTATCGGTGCGTTGCAATATGGTATTTATGCTACCGGTGAAAAAACAACAATAAATAATACCGGCGATATAGGATATGGGGAAGATGGACCGGCAACCGGTATTTATGCCGCAGGACAAAATTCAAATCTGAATAACAGCGGACAAATTTATGCTTCCAATACCGGTATTTATGCCGCGGGACAAAATTCTACTGTGTCAAATTCCGGTCAAATCGGTTCGGAAAGTTACAATCCTGTTTATGGTATTTACGCCACAGAAAAAGATGTAAATTTGAACAATAGCGGGCAAATTTATGCTTCCAATACCGGTATTTATGCTTCGGGACAAAACTCTACTGTGTCAAATTCCGGTCAAATCGGCTCTGAAAACTACCGACCGGCGTATGGTATTCGTGCTGAGGGAACAGGGTCAACCATTATTAATAACAGTCCGATATATGCTTCTGATATTGGTATTTATGTGTATGCCGGTCAAGAAGCCTCTAATCAGACAAGCGTAGAAAATAACAGTGTCATAAATTCAAATTCGTATGGTATTTATGCTGTTGTTGAGTCCGATAAATCAAAATTAAACATTGTGAACAACGGAACAATCATTAAAAACGGAGGAGGATCAGGTATTATTTATCTTAAACATTTGTATGAATATCCTGAACAAAAACCTGAAGATTTTGAAGAAGGCATAAACGTAAATCCGTTAGGTGAAAATGTGGTGCGTCAGGATGAATATAAAGAGGCACAAGCAGGGACAAGTTCGGCTTTATCTCTGTCATCGCGTCGTGTTAATATGGTTAATACCGGTTTAATGAGCATAGAGTCGGATTTTAATTTTGATGACGAGGAAGTTGCATATACGGTTGGACTTAACGGTTCGTATAAGGCGCCGAGTTTAAGCGGTACGGTATTGGCATCTGCCGCCATTGTTCAAAATGGATTTGCTGATGTTTATACCAATACTGATTCCTTTATAGGACAAAATGCCGGTATTAATGTTGTTTCCTCCTCTTATATGTATGATGCCGATACGGTTCAAAACGGAAACGGTAACACCGATATTGTGTTGAAGCGTAAACCATTCA
Source organism: Alphaproteobacteria bacterium (assembly GCA_024408895.1). Classification (GTDB taxonomy): domain Bacteria; phylum Pseudomonadota; class Alphaproteobacteria; order RF32; family CAG-239; genus RUG410. The sequence goes on from JAKSUO010000037.1 coordinate 1,940, forward strand.
CCGAGTTAACCGGCAATGTGTCGTTGGCGGATTTTCTTGAGAAAAATTATCAACAAGAAAATAACGACACACTTTATCAAAATTTAAAAGTGGTAACTGAGGGTCAAGCTTTTGCCGAAGCCTTAAATGAAAATTTTGAGTTGGATACAATACCGAATTTCGCCAAACAGAATTTAGATGCCGAGCGTATATTGAATACGGAAATTGCTTCTGATTTGCTTCAAATAACAGAACAGGAAAATCGTCATATATCCAAAATAACAATCCATAATAACGATGTTGACGGCAATGGTGGTGTATCTGGCTATAAAGACACAATCATGTCTGCATACGGTATCAGAGATAGTCGGGTAAATAACAACTGGCGAGCCGGTTTGGGAATTTCGGTCCTTCGTGGCGATACCAAGTATGATAATCATGCTAAACGTTATAACAATATTTTGGAAATTATGGCGCCGGTGACATTCCAAAAAGAAAATCTGAGTGCTTTAATTAAGCCGAAAGCTGGTTTTGGTCGCGGTCATTATCGCCGTCCTACGCAAAACGAAATATATAAAGCCGATACCAAGGAATATTATTACGGTGCGGATATGGATGCTAAATATATGGCTGATTTTGCGATTGTAACGCTTGAGCCGAATATCGGTTTATCTCTTACCGGAATGTATTCCGAAAGTATGCACGAAAAAAATAGTAATTTAAAGATTAAGAACAAGAATATTGTATCGGCATTATCATCGGTTGGGCTGAATATTGGTAAAGTATTTGAAATAACCCGCAACCAATCGGTGTCTTTGACTGCCGGTGGTAAATATTATCACGAATTCGGTAACAAACATACCAATAAAGTGTTTGTTTCGGATATGGACGGATTTTATAAAGTGGATAGCAATCGTTTCAATCGCGATTTCGGTTTAATGAGCTTGAAAGCCGGATATAATTATAACGGATTTACCATTCAAGCTTCGGCAAATGTTCCGGTTGAAACAAAGCATAATACTTATTATATGCTGAATTTGGGATATAAGTTCTAAGATTGTAAATAATGCTCGGTTATTAGCGCGTGTGTTTTTTTGCGCTATACACCGGCGTTATGCGGTGTTTTAGTATAGCGCATTTATAGGTAGAAGATGTTTTCAATGCGGCGAATATCATTCGGTGCAACAAAAACAATAATTTTATCATAAGGCTGTAATTGGTGGGCGGTAATGTCAAAAATTAATTTATCATTGCTGTACACCATCATAACTGCACTATCTTTCGGAATATTTAAATCTTTAATTTTATGCCCTATATTGACGCTATCATCATTTAAGTTTATTTCCCAAATTTCGCCGGTACCAATACCCAGTGAATACGCTTCATAAATTCTGGCTTTGCGCAGATGGCGCAACAATGCGGAAACCGTTATGACAGCGCGGTCAACAATAATGTTGTTCTTAATATTGAAGGCCATCACATTATAGTCTTTGGAATTTACTAATGAAAAGGCCTGTGTATCTTTATTTTTAGAAGCTAAAAGAGATATTAATAAATTATCTTTATCTTTTGAAGTAACGGCAATACTTGCATCTGCAGTTGCGAAGCCAACATCTTGCAAAATGACATCACTCATCATATCACCGGAGATAACAGCCGTTGTGCGGAGTTTTTCGGCCATTTTTGCCGCTGTTTTTGCATCTTGTTCAATAATGCGACAACTATCAGCACTGTCGTTTTGTTCTATTTGTGAAGCCAGATAATATGATGTTGGGTTTGCACCGATAATCACTATTTTTTCATACGGATTATGGTCAACCCCGAAAAGCCGTAAAACATCAAGATTCATTTCTGTTTTGCAGCAAACATAAATCATATCGTTGCGTTGCAAATAAATATCTTCTTCCTGTGCCGGAATAATTCTGCGTCCGCCACGGATAATCAAAACAATATTAGCGGTGAGTTCTGATAATTTTTGATTAATATGTTTTAGCGAAAATTTCATAAACGGGATATCTGTATCAGAATGCCGGAAAGCAAAGATATTAACCGCATCGCCTAAAAACGGATAAACGGCGGTTGTTCCCGGAAACTTCAACAATTGTTCCATAAATTTACCGATTTCCACATCCGGCGTAATCACTAAATCTATCGGCAAACTTTTTTCGTTATATAAGGTGTTCCACAAAGGGTTTAAAAAATATTCGGAATCAACACGGGCGATTTTAAGCGGTACATTGAATAAAGTGTATGCCACTTGACAGGCCACCATATTAATTTCATCATTTTCGGTGACGGCAATCAGCATATCCATATTTCGCATACCGATAGTTTCTTGAATATCCGGATGTGAAATAGAACCCAAAATCGGCTGAATGTCATATTCTTTGGCAATTTCATCAAGTCTTTCCGCATCTTCATCCACGACAACAATATCGTTGTTACCCATGCTTAAATAACCGACAATACTTTTTCCGACATTTGACGCGCCGCCGATAACAATTTTCATTTTTACACCTTTTCAAAATATTCATTTATCAAATTTTCCGCCACAGCCAACTCGTTTATTTTGGTGTATTGTTCCCGAAATTTTTTTGCTTCGTATAATCCGTGTACGTACCAACTGATAAACTTTCGCGAAATGGCAATACCGCCTCGCTCTCCATAATAATTTATCAGTAAATGCAAATGTTTCAACAACATTTTGCGGATATCTTCCGTTGTGGGTATTGTTTGGGTCGGCAAGCCGCGCAAATAGCGGTCTGTCCGGTCCAAAAGCCACGGATTTCCAAGAACTGCTCTTCCAATCATCACACCGTCAACTCCGCTTGCTTCCATTTTTTGCTTAGCGTCTTCCGGCGAAGTGATGTCGCCGTTGCCGATGACCGGAATTGTAACAGCTTGTTTTACTGCCGCAATAATATTCCAATCGGCAATGCCGCTGTATCCTTGCGCCCGCGTGCGACCATGCACTGTAATATATGATGCGCCGGCATCTTCACACATTTTAGCAAAATCAACGGCGTTGCTATGCGTTTCATCCCATCCTTTGCGGAATTTAACACTGACTTTAAGCGGGGTCGCTTTGATTGTTGCTTTTATAATTTGTGCCGCCAGATTTAAATCTTTCATCAATGCCGAACCGGAATTGTTGTTGACAATTTTTTTAACCGGACAGCCCATATTTATATCAATTGAACGTGCGCCGAGCTCTGTAACCAATTGTGCCGCATCGGCAAACAATGCCGGATCATTGCCAACCATTTGCACTGTTACGGGATACGGTTCATCTTTCACATCGGCGATTTGGTAGCTTTTCGGATTTTTGCGCTGAATGGCATTTACTGCAACCATTTCCGATATTAAATTGCCGTTTCCGCACTCAGCCAATATTGTGCGGAACGGTTTATCCGTAATACCGGCCATTGGTGCCATAAAAACTTTGCTGTTAAAATCTGAAATCTGCATTAATTCACTTTACCCAACGCGCGCGCCAGAATGTAATAAATTTTGCCGATATTTGAGCCGGAAATCAAGGCAAGCAGAGTGCTTGCACGCTCATTTTCGCGAGCAACGGCAATTAAACTGTTAAAATCATCCAAATACTTGTCAACAATTAGGCGAAAATCGGCTTTTTTCTCATAATCTTCGCGTAATGTAAGAATTTCTTTTTTAGACATATTATTGGCCAGAAAACGCGTAAACACTGCATGATCGCCGTCATAATACTTTTTCCACAACTCGTCTTCTTTGCCTGATTTGTTGAAAATTGAATTAACGTCAATGGCAAGAGTTTCCATTTCTTGAATAATTTCTGCGGAAGTTTTCATAAATTTATCTATATTTGCTTCTTTATATTTTTGGCTGTAATCAAGCATTTGTTTTTGTGTTTTTTCGTAAGATTCGCTCACATGCTTTATTTCTTCAGCTAAGTTGCTAATGGTCATATTAATATTGTTTACCATTTGCAGACTTTCGGTTTCAAGTAATTTACGCTTGTCGGAAATGCCGTTTCCGAGTGCGGACAATGCTTGTGTAACTTGTTCTGTTGCTTCGTGTAAATTTTTAATTTGCGCTTGAATATTAGTTTCCAACGTTCCGGAACGTGCAACCATTGCTTCTACTTCCAAACTGATTAATTTACCATATTCGCCCAGTTTATTATCCAAGTAGGTGGAGTTTTTATCAATCAAAGCGGATTGAGTTTCCACGACTTGTCTTTGTTCGGTGATACTGCTTTCAATGTGAGAAATTCCGGAATCCAAGCGCCGGAACAGTTCTTCGCAATTTTCGGAAGTGCGTAAGAAAGCTTTTTGCAAATTTTCGCCTTTTTCGGCCCATGTTTCTATAATATGTCCTATTGCGGATTTGCTGTTTCGGAATATTTATTAAGTTGCTCTTGTGCATGCGCAATATTTTCATTATTGACATCAACAACTTCTTTCACGCGTTCTGCTGCTGTAACCATTTGATTAACCATAGGCGTTAGCAGATTAACTAATTTTTCGCTATCATCTTTCATTTGCATAGTGTTGACGCGGAAATCGGCGGTGGCGGAAGTTGCTTTTTCCGTTACAAAACTAAAATTATCAATTAGCTTTTTGATTTCAACATTTAATTCGGACATTGTTTGTGATGAGTATTTATCCAAAGCGGTTGCCAACTGTTGCAATTCTTGAACACGCTCGGTTAAATCGCGTTTAATAACATCACTCTGTGCGCAAACATCTCGTGTGACTTCTTTAAGCTCAGCAACCTGAGATTTTATGGCGTCAGCAATCATTTTAGTAGCTTCGCTACCGTTAGAATCGGGGAAAATAGCTTGATTTAACGAAGCGCGAAGCATTTGTGTTTCGTTTTTGAAATTTGTGCCGCGGTCAATATAGGCCATAATAACCCACACAATTGCCAACGGCAGAGTAATGCCGGCCATAAAACCGCTAAATTCATTCGGTAACATAGAAAAAAGATTATCCCAACCGAAAAAGCTAGTAATGTAAACGGCAACAATGGCAAACCACATCACACTGAACACGATAATAAAACGGTGCAGGCCATTTGCAAACCAACCTTCTTTTTCTTCCTCATTTTGTGCGGATATAAAATTATTCATTGCTTCTTTTTTGGATTGTTTTACATTTTTTGCCGCCATAGAGCATCTCCGAAATAAAAAAAATTACCTAATTATCGTCATATTAAATCGTAAATATTATATATTTGTTTTTTATTTTTCATAAATTATAAAAAATAGATTGATTTTTAAAAAGTTCTATGTATTTTGTAATTGTTGCGCGAGGCGTTCCCGTTGCTGTTTTAGTATTAAGGGGCATTATTGGTGACGTGTAAGCAAAGACAAAAAAATATAAATTATGCCGTTGTAGCTCAGTGGTAGAGCACGTCATTGGTAATGACGGGGTCGAAAGTCCGATTCTTTTCAGCGGCACCATTAAAAAATAAAGGACATCTGGAGTGGTGTCCTTTATTTTTTAATAGGTATCGGTAAAAGCGAGGACTTTCGATTGATTGCGTAGCAATCCGAAAGTGCGAAATCGACATCGCCGAGCGAATTTTGCGAGGCGGGGGAGATGAAAAGAGCATTAGCGAAGAACATTCTTTTCAGCGGCACCATTTTTAATATTTCCGCCATTTGTGCGGATTTTTTATTTTTAAACAACAACTTATTTAGTCCGATTTTAAAGTTTTTAAAAATACCATTTTTCCATCAATTATCGGACTTAATTAAATTTTAATAGACATATAGTAGAATAACCGACGTTAATAACTACACAGGGGTTATAATGTTAAGAATATTAAGCTATATATCACTTATTTATTTCATTACATTTAATGCTTGCGCTCAAATGGCTCCAGCTAACGTAAATTCAAATACCTCACCGCCTGATGCCCTTCAAATAATGCAACAATTTGATTTTAATCACGATGGAAAAATTTCGAAAAAAGAGTATGCTGTCTTTGATGGAAATACAGGTTATCGTGCCCATTTATCAAATATATATAAAAGCTTAAATCTAGAAAAAAATGATAACATTTCACTCCAACAATATTGGTTTATCGAAATGGTTAACCCTACAAAATATCAGACAGATTTAAAAAATTATTTTGCTTATATGGATAAAGACAGTGACGGATATATATCTACGGAAGAATATCATAGCTCATTTCAAGGTAATTACATATCAGAATTTGGCTTACTATATGCTGAGATGCTGGATGCCGATCATAATCAAAAAATATCTTTTGATGAATACGTCAATTTTGATTTTACCTCAATTGATTACCCTAGCTTTCACAGTCTAGACTTTAATAATGATTCTTTTGTAACCATGGATGAACTTAATGAACTTTTCAGCTATTTTAAAAAATCGTGGTAATTTAACTAGTAAGTGTTTGTATCTTATCTTCCAACGCTTTACATTCTTGCGCGTGGTTAGTCCGATAATCGCAAAGTATCGCGCACCATTAAAAAATAAAGGACATCTGGAGTGGTGTCCTTTATTTTTTAATAGGTATCGGTAAAAGCGAGGACTTTCGATTGATTGCGTAGCAATCCGAAAGTGCGAAATCGACATCGCCGAGCGAATTATGCGAGGCGGAGGAGATGAAAAGAGCGCAAGCGAAGAACATTCTTTTCAGCGGCACCATTTTATAAAAAGCACCTATTGAGGTGCTTTTTTGCTTTTGTAGGGATGGTTTATGAAAAGTCCGATTTTTTGATTCTCCAAAACAGCATTTTTTCATCAGTTATCTGACTTTTAAGCAAAAACAACCCTTATGTAATAGTAAATTAATGCAACTATACTTGCAATAAACAATCCTATGGATATATGTGATAATACCTTAAGTGTTTTTGGATAGACTTTGTTCAATTTATTTTCGATGACCCTTGCAAGAAAATAATATACTAAATAGATAGCAACAGGGATTATTATAATTTCTATCCATTTGAAGTATGTTATAATTAACAAAATTATAGCCGATATTATCCATCCAAATACTTTAATTTTTTTATTGTTTTTCACATTTGATGTAATTTGTATGATTGTAACAAGAGATAAAAAGGCTCCAAAACAAAGTCCTATTAAAATAGAAATAAAACTAAGCATATTCGGTGATAACAAGTCATAGTACGAAAAATAAAATAAACTGGCTGTACCACCTAACATTCTATAAAATTCGTTTTCTGTTAATTGCTTATTTACGCGCATGAAATAAACAATCTCAAATAACGCAATTATCATTATAGAGATAGCAATTGTGAATAAAAAAATTGGCATCTTTTCTCCTAAAAGGTTATGATAAGAAGTATTATAGTGTGAAAAAAAATTTTGTAAATGTTTTTCTCCAGGCTCTTTATATTCATCATGATTTTCTTCTCCGATAATCGCAAAGTATCGCGCACCATTAAAAAATAAAGGACATCTGGAATGGTGTCCTTTATTTTTTAATAGGTATCGGTAAAAGCGAGGACTTTCGATTGATTGCGTAGCAATCCGAAAGTGCGAAATCGACATCGCCGAGCGAATTATGCGAGGCGGAGGAGATGAAAAGAGCGCAAGCGAAGAACATTCTTTTCAGCGGCACCATTTTTGAAAAAGCACCTTTCGAGGTGCTTTTTTGCTTTGTTGGGGCTAGCTTACATAAAGTCCGATTGTTGCATTCCCGAAAATAGCAATTCCGCAAAAATTATCGGACTTTTAATCTTGACGTAATAACAGTATTATGATATAAATAGACACAAATTTGAAGTTTGATAAAAGAGATATCTATCAGGTATTTTTAAGAAAATGATGAAGGAAATGTAAATGGCCAAGAAGACGATAACAGATGAAATAAAAAATCGCATTTCAGCATTTATTGATGCACATAAAAGCAATATACTTTCTGCAGGAAAAG
>JAKSUO010000038.1 GCA_024408895.1 Alphaproteobacteria bacterium
GCCAATTTGGTTGCAAGTCAAATTTAGCCAAGATTTCATTAGAACCATTGCTGTATAAGCTGATTGTTGTGTGCTCGGTGCTTTTGATATTTTCGCTAGCATGAAGCGGCAGGCTTATAAGCCAGACTAATGCAGATAACCATATTAATGTCAGTTTTTTATCCATAAATTATTCCGATGCTCCGATAAATATATACATTCATTTTACGCATTAAAAGATAAAAAAGGGTTAGCACTCTCACAAAAGTTGCGCCAATCTTTGAATAATACCATCAAACATATCGGCTGTAAGCGTTCCGGTGTTGATATTATAGCGTGACGTATGGTATGAATTAAGCAGGATAATATTGTGCCGATTAAGCAAATGTTCCGCACCATGCGCAAATTTAAACGCCGATTTTTTGTAACCGAGCGCTTGTAAAACAGCCCCATGCGCCACAGAACCGAGTGTTAAAATGATTTTCAAATTCGGCATATTGGCGATTTCTTCTTGCAAATACGGGCGGCAAGCTGCAATTTCATCAGCCGTAACTTTGTTTTGCGGTGGCACACAACGAACGGAATTTGTTACACGGACATTTATTAACTCAAAGCCGTCATTTTTAACTTTACCGTAGTTGCCGCGGGCAAATCCGAATTTTTTTAAGGCCGGATAAAGAATATCACCGGCATAATCGTTGGTAAATGGGCGATTCGTTTGATTTGCTCCATTAAGCCCGGGAGCTAAGCCGACAGTAAGAATTTGCGCATCTAAATTGCCGAATGATTCTACCGGTCCATTGTGATAGAGGGGGAATTTAAGCTGATTTTGTGTGCGAAAATCCAACAAGCGCGGACATTTTTTACATTCAAAAGATGGACATTGAAACATTGATAAAATTCCTTTCAACTTTATTATAATCACAAAAAGAGAACTGTCATCATCAAAATAAATTTTTACAATGTTTAAAACATAAAAAGCCGAATATTTCCATAAATTGCGCCGCCATAAAATAAGATTCAACAGAAATGAAAAAAACAACATTGACAGATTATCTGCTAAATGATACTCTAAAAAAGTTCTAATTATAATTATAATATATTTATGGAAAAAAACAAAGTTTATGCGGCATTGAAGAAATTAATGCCTGTTGCTCGTAAAGTAGCAATGTATCGTATGGAAAATGAGGGAAAGACTTTTTCGGAAGTTGAACCGGAAGTAAAAGAGATAGACGCGATTGAAACACGTCTGTACGAAAAAATGAAGCGAGCCATGGAAGAACATGTCCGCCGTCATGGGTTGGATATGATATCGCTTGCTTATTTTCGTGATTTTGAGAACCTCGCGTGTTATAACAAAAACAAAATTCGTGCGATTTTAAGCAAAATCATCCGGGTGTACAGCGATAACATCTATAATCTGAATATGGAAGACCTAATTGCTAAAATCAGTGAATATCAGCGAAAAGTTGATGATTTGGGCAGTGTTGCATACGAAATGATTATGTCCGGTAAGACGCCGGATTTTGATGTTTGGTCCGATAAAGTGCTGATGCAAGATGCTTTGTACGAGGAGAACAAACAGTTCTTAAAGCAAGCGTTACATCACTTGAAAACGCTTGAAGAAAACAAAGTAAAACTTGGTGTGGCAGATATTCGGATGCTGATGTATCATAGACAGGGTTGTCGTTGTGAAAAACTCTATCATCAAGCGGAAGAGTGGATTGTTAAAATCTTCAGCGAGTTGGATAAAGAGGATAAGCAAATGATTTTCCCTGAAATCTGCAAATTTGTGGCAGAACTTGTTCCGCAGGTCGGGTATATTTCGGCAAATATGGTGCTTTTCGTTTGTGCAATAGATCTCAACGAAGAAAGCAAGGAAATGCTCTTGAAAATACATCCGGTAATTACGCAACAAGGTATGGTATCGCTGATTGTGGCACCTTTGGAAAAGCATTATAGCACAGCTGTTCAAAACCTTAAAAAAGGCGAACTGACAGAAAAAGACGAAAAAGTTCTGGCGATTATGCAGTGTTATAAAAAGCTTCCAACAGAAGTTACCGAGCACTTGAACGCATCTAAATCTTAAATATATCCCCGTTTTGCAAAAAAAGTGCAAAGCGGGGATATGTTCTTTAGTTTGATAAATGTTGAAAATATGTGTGCAATAATTAAATAATGAGTGTTCTGATTAATATGGTAATGTTTTTAAGCAATTAAATTCTAAACATTTTTTCGGAACCGACGCCGACATAACATCGTAACAGGTAAAATAATCAATGCTGATTATTTTACCGAGTATGCTGAAGCGTTAGATCGTTCTTAAAAGTTGTGGAGGATGTTCCGTAATATGCGGCGGGATGACCGGTTCTTCTGCAATATTCTAAAGAGCGGTGGAAAGGAGTTTGGTGTAATGCCAACTCCTTTTTTTGTTTGCAATAATTTATAAATGTGTTTGTAAATCGGCAAAATTTGATATATAAGATAAAAAACAACGGAGAAAAATGATGCGTTATCTTTCTATTTTTTTGATTTTAAATGTTCTCAGTGTTGCAAATTCTTGGGCGCAAACTGTTGATGAAACAATGCAGAACGAACCTGAACAAACAGAAGACGGCTCGGTTGCAAATTCTGCCGACAATGCATCGGCAACGCAATTACGTCACCTTAATTTTTCGCCGGAGTTGATAAATGCTATGAATAATTGCACTGCTTATGAGGAGGATTTTACCTCCGGCAATCCGGAATTGGCAAAAGAAAATGCCGAGGGACGCACACAAAAAATTACAGTGCGTGTAAACGGCTGGGATAATAACGAATGTCATTTTACGGTTGAATACACCTATAAAAAGGGCGAGCAAACGGAACCGCAAGGAAAACGCACTGATTGTAAATTGATACAAGAAAATATGAAAGAACTTGTTGCCGCTATGCAGGATAAATCTGATGATGTCTATACAGACACCATTGAAAATCAAACAGCTCAAGAAACGCAAAAACAGGAAATTATCGGCAGTCGCTTTGATGTGACATATACCAAGGTGAAAAAACTGCTGTGTCAGGAAGAATATTTTGATGCTTCCGTAGATAAAACAGAGCAAAAAAAAGAGCAGGAAAATCAGCTGTCCCCAGAAGAATTCGCCGAACGCTATAATTTGTTTTCACCTGAATTTATGCTTTCTTTGCAGGCCTGCCGTCCGGATACCGAAGAACGCACAATTGCGCGTTTTCGCCACGAAATAGAAATTATCGGCAAAGAAAATAATATTTGCCACATGGTTTATGATATGTACGACTTGAAAATTCCGTTGGTTGTGGTGCCGAATATTCATGGCTTTGATGATGTGAAAACGCTTTTGAAAAACGAAGAAATTGCCTCATTCAATTATCATCCGGAATATATATACGACGGTTTGGTACATGCCTATAATGCTTGCCATAACAAGCATTCGTATCACGGAGTAAAAGATTTGAAACGTGTCAGTGATGTCGTTATTTCCCGCAGTATGAATGCCGAATACGACGGTGAAAACTGTATCATCCACTTAAACAACGATGTTGAATACGAACAGCAAAAAACGGATTATGGTGTAATTTGTCGCATGGATAATAAAACAATAGATGATTTATGGCCGATTTTTGAAGATATTTTGAATAAATATGGCGAACATCAAAAAATCGGAGCCGGCGGAAAAAAGGAAATTGTACGCGGTATCAATAATAAAAAGACCAAAGAGGCGGATATTGCGTTGATGTTTTATATGCAACAGCAAGATTATTGCACAAATCGGACAGCAAATCAAAAAAGATAGGAAAAGCTGATGAATAAACAGGAACTTCTGGCTCCGGCCGGCGATATTGAAGCCGGATATGCGGCACTTTACTACGGTGCTGATGCCGTTTATCTGGGGCTTTCTAAGTTTTCCGCACGTGCGACAGCCACTAATTTTGATGAGCCTACGCTGGATGAATTTACCGCTTATGCGCACAGCCTAAAACGTAAAATTTATGTGGCACTCAACACTGTTTTGCAGGAAAGCGAGCTGCCGGAGTTAATAAAAAGCCTTGATATTTGCACACGTTGTAAAGTTGACGGATTGATTGTTCAAGATTTGGGTGTGGCGCGGGTTATACAAAAATCGTACCCGTGGTTTGAAATTCATGCCAGTACGCAAATGGCGGTACATAATAAAGAGGGTGCGTTGTTTTTGCAAAAAATGGGCTTTAAGAGAGTTGTTTTGGCGCGAGAATTAACAGTGGCCGAAATCAAAGAAATTGCCACAATACCTAATTTAGAAACCGAAGCATTTATACATGGTGCCTTGTGCTATTCATACAGCGGCTTATGCCAGTTTTCTGCCTTAGAATATGGGCGTAGTGCCAATCGCGGAAAATGTTTGTATCCGTGCCGCGCTTTATTTAAATGTAATGGCCAAGAAAATCATTTGTTTTCTATGAAAGATATGGCTCTGCAACAGGATGTCCTAAATTTGCCGGTGACATCTCTGAAAATTGAAGGGCGCAAGAAATCAGCGCTGTATGTGGCAGCGGTAACCGATTATTATCGGCAAATTTTGGATGGTAAAGGGGTTGATAAACAGCGCGAGGATAGAATTAAACAAATTTTTTCGCGTCCGTGGTGCAAGTTTCATTTTAAGGGCAGGGATAAAAATGTTATTGACCGCAATTTTGTCGGACACCGCGGTTTGGAAATCGGCGAGGTTGAGAGAATATCCCACGGGTGGTTAGTCTTTCAAACAAACCATAAACTTGCTCGTTATGACGGCTTGCAGATTGACGCCGCCGGAGATGAAAAACCATTCGGATTTTCGGTGCAAAAACTAACGGTTAATAAGAAAAATTGTTTTGAAGCACAGGCCGGAGAAACGGTTGGTGTGGAGCTGCCTCATAATTATCCGACACTTCATAAAGGGGATGTAATCTGTTTATCATCGTCAAGCGAGGTTAAAGGCGCTTATCACTATGAAAAACCGAAACCACATACTTTTCGCAACACAACGGAAATAGATGTTGTTGTAACGGTTGATAAAAATGCTATCAAAGCATCGTCAGGAGCGTTTGAAAGCGAAATTAAAGGGGAGTTTATGCCGGCGACCAATCCGCAAAAAAGTACGGAAGCCATTGAAAAAGCATTTTCCAAAACTGGCGATACTTCGTTTTTAATGCGGAATTTGCAGATAAAAAATCCGGATAATCTGTTTACGCCCGCATCTGTTTTAAACGAATTGCGCCGCGATTTATATGGCAAAATTCAGGTTAAAGAAAGCGGCGGTGCGTTACCCGAACCATTGCTCAGAAATGTTGCTAGGGAGTTACCGCAGTTTAAAATCAAAGTTGATAATTTGTCTTATTTGCAACAGCTTGATTTATCACAATTTGCCGAGATTATATATCTGATTCATCCGACAAGCGATATATCCGGTTTGCTTGAATTGCCGAAAAATAAGGTGCGGATTGCACTTCCTGCAGTTTGTCGTAAGCCTGTTTTGTTTGCAGATATTATAGAAAAATTGTTGGCTCTCGGCTATAAAAAATGGGAAGTTTCCAATTGGTGGAGCTTGCAGATATTGCCGATTGAAAAACTGGACATCTGTTTAGATAGCTCGCTCTATATGTTGAACACGCAAGCGGTGTCATTGGCTGGTGAAATCGGAGCTTCACAAATTACATTATCACTTGAAGATATTAAGGTAAATGTTTGTAATATAATTGAAAAATCAAGTATAAAAACCAATATGATTATTTATCAAGATGTGCCGTTGTTCACTAGTGTCGGGTGTATTCGTGATAATGATTGCAAGGCTTGTCCGATGGGAGAAAAGTGGTTTGAAATACAGAACAAAGGGCAAAAATTAAAAGCTCTGTCCCGTGATTGTCAAATGATGGTGTTTGATGAAAAGCCGTTTTGCATTGCGTTTGAGGCTAAAGATTTGTTGCCGGATTATTTCCGAATGGATTTTTGCTATTGTCCATATACACCGCAAAAAGTGGCGGATATTGTTAAACAATTACTTAAATTCAATAACGTATCAAATTGTATCAATGGAAATTTTTTAAAAAATAATATATAGCTTGTAACGTGCCTGAAATATAAAAACGCCGCCGGAAAAATCCGACAGCGGTAAAAGTCCGGTGGAGAACATACCTCCTGTGTAGTCACATAAGTTGTTTAAAGCAGTATAATGCTGCCGGCAGCGATACGGCCGCGATCATCGTACGGTTCATAGCTGACACGTTGTCCTTCATAAAGACGACGAATGCCTTTTTCTTCAAGTTTGGTAACGTGAACAAAGATATCTTTGCCTCCGGTGGACGGTTGGATAAAGCCATAACCTTTACGAGTATTAAACCACTTAACAGTCCCTGTATTCATAGTATCTTCTCCTTAAAAAAGTTTGAAATTTAAGTACATATTCAATGACCTCAAAGCTCAAAAGTTAAACAAAACGATAATAAAAACATGTAAAATATACAATCTGCCTCTTGCCAAATAAGTCGTTTTCAGAAGATTGGTTACGCTTTTATTAAGATTGATATTAAGAATTTTATAAACAATCTATAAGATAAAATTGATTATAAATACTCTTAATAATAGAAATAATATGACACAATTCATAATAATCAAGTCATGAATCAAGTGTTTTTATAACATATTGAAATAGCAAGATAAATTTTTATTAACAACTAATGAGTGATAATGAAAATTTTTGCAATTAAAAACTTAATTTTCTGGAAAAAAGAGGTAATGATTACGTTAATATATTGATTTAACGATAAAAAAGTAAAATCTCGGCCGATTCGCAAATTTGTGGGGAAAATTACAACCCAAAACCACCGGTTGAAACCGGTGGCTTTTAAGGGTTAACAAATACAAATGTACTATAACCGTTGCATTTTAGTAATAAAGGATAATGTTGTTAGAAGTTATAACGTACACCTACGTTTATATCTCCGATATAATCGAATAAATCATTATCTATATGATGATACCGGACCATACTTCTGAGCGCCCATTTTTCATTTATGTTATATTGGGCACCTAATCCGGCACGAAATGCTGTGTCATTTTTGGTTAAATGTAATTCAATATCATCAAGTTTTAGATTATATTTTAAATCAAAATTATAGTAACCTACGCCAACCATAGCAAATAACTCTACTTTTGAGCTGCATGGCAGATAACCGACGGCATCAATTCCAATGCTGGAGTAAGACAAATCAAATACATTCTCAACGTCTGTTTCTGAAGAAGCTTGTGAAGATAATTCTAATCCAAAATAATCATTGAATTTTATCCCAAAATTCAAATTTGCAACAAAAATAGCGTCAGTGTCACCTCCGCTGATTTTATTGCTATATTCCAGTTTAGTTCCACCTAAATCCAAACCGACATAAGGTTTGGAAAAATAATCGGTTGCTTGGGCCTGAGCGGCAAATAAACATGCCACACCGGCAAGTAATAATGTTTTTCTCATAGTTTTTATTCCTTTTCTTTCGTTACAATAAAAAAGTCGCTTGGAGTAAGCGACTGGAAGTTGGTAACTATTTATTGGAATAGTGCGACATATTTGCCTCAGAACAGGCATATATCTCTGCAGTTATATATGATGTCACGTTAAACGGCTTATTTTGCCGCCTTCCAGTCATACCGTATATAACCATCAGGCATACAAAATTAACGTTTTGCATGAACGCCAATAACGAGGTTACCACACCCCAGACACAGTCTCCCGTATCCATAAAAACTGTAAGACAATTAATAGTTGAATGTCAAGCATTTTTTATAATGTATGGTGGAAAAAGCATTTTTTGCTTTTAAGCTTGCTTTTTTATGTGATGTCTGTGTGAAAACGTGCAAGACACTGAAACAAGTTTGATATAACGTGACGAGGTATTAACAATGGGAAAAATAGTAAAATGGAAATTTATCCGGCGTTGTAGGTTTTGATGGCCTCGTCTTGTTCAAACAAATACAACAAAGTGCGTAGAGCATTTCCGCGTTGACTTTGCAAATTCGGATCATTTTGCAAAATCAGAGCGGCATCTTTAGTTGCTGTCAACAGCAAATCGCCGTGAACACTCAAGTCTGCCAGTTTGAAATTACTGAAACCGGATTGCCGCGTACCCAAAACTTCACCGCCGCCGCGCAGTTTTAAATCTTCTTCGGCAATAACAAAGCCGTCTTCGGTTTGTTTCATTGTGTTTAGGCGGGTTCGCGCCACTTCGCTTAGTGGGTAGCCGAACATTAAAATACAGTTGGATGCTTCGGTTCCACGCTTAATGCGACCACGCAGTTGATGCAGTTGCGCCAAGCCGAAACGCTCGGCGTGTTCCACAATCATAACAGTGGCCGCCGGCACATTAACCCCGACTTCAATTACGGTGGTTGAAACTAACAGCTTTATCTTACCGTTTTTAAACTCATCCATTACGGCATTTTTTTCGCTTTCTTTCATTTTACCATGCACTAAGCCGACTTGATTACCAAAGATTTTTTGCAGGCTTTCATATCGTTCAGTGGCTGCCGATAAATCAATTTTTTCGGATTCTTCCACCAACGGGCAAACCCAATAAGCTTGTGCGCCGGTTTGCAACTTGCGCTGCAATGCGGCAACCACATCGTGAATTTTGCTTAAAGGCAAAACGGTTGTGGTAACCGGTTGACGTCCGGCCGGAAGCTCATCAATTTGCGAATACTCCATATCACCGTACATTGTCAGCACCAAGGTACGAGGAATAGGGGTCGCCGTCATTACCAATACATCACACAAATTGCCTTTTTGCGACAGGCTCAACCGTTGACGAACACCGAAACGATGTTGTTCGTCAATAATCACATAGGCCAAATCCTTAAAAGTCACGTCATCGGTAAACAGCGCGTGTGTGCCGATTAAAATATTGATTTCACCACTAGCTAATTGTTCTAAAATTTGTTTGCGTGCTTTCCCTTTGATATTACCGGTTAAAAGCGCCGCCGTGATACCGATTTTTTCGCACAAATCGGCAATAGTTTCATAATGTTGCTGTGCCAATATTTCTGTTGGTGCCATAATGGCTGCCTGTGCGCCGTTTTCAACAACATTTAACATCGTCAAAAGTGCCACAATGGTTTTACCGCTGCCGACATCACCTTGTAGCAGACGAGACATTTTGTAGGGTGCAGCCATATCCGATTCAATTTCGGCGATAACACGTTGTTGCGCTTTGGTTAGTTCAAAAGGTAATATTTGCAGCAGTTTATTTTTTAAACTTCCTGTGCCGATAAGTTCGCGTCCTTTTTGTTTTTTCAAGCGTTGACGAACAATTGCCAATGAAATTTGATTTGCCAGCAATTCGTCATAAGCCAATCGGCGACGTGCCGGTGCGTTCGGCGATAAATCATCAAAAGTCTGCGGATGATGTGCCAACCATAAAGCTTGCTTAAAAGATGTAAAATTTTCCTGCTTCAGATATTTTTCATCAAGCCATTCCGGCAAGTCGGGCAAATTGCGAAACGCTTGCAGAACGATTTTATTGAGCATTTTATTTGTTATGCCGGCCGTCAGCGGATACACTGTTTCAATTTGCGGCAACAACTCGGGATGAGAAACGTCAACAAAGTACTCGGGATGAGACATTTGCAACGCACCGTTAAATATTTCAATTTTACCGCTGATAA
>JAKSUO010000039.1 GCA_024408895.1 Alphaproteobacteria bacterium
AACCGCTTGAAATCACAAAACGCGCCTTAAAAGAAGCCAAAACGGGCGTTTATGATTTGCTGATTTTGGATACGGCCGGACGTTTGCAAATTGATGAAACTTTAATGAACGAGGTTATTGAAGTTAAGAAACTTTCCGAGCCGACCGAAACGTTGCTTGTTGCCGATGCTTTAATCGGTCAGGAAGCCTGCAACGTTGCAAAAGAATTTAACGATAAAGTCGGGGTAACCGGTTTGGTTTTGACCAGAATTGACGGGTCTTCCCGTGCCGGTGCAGCTTTATCCATGAAGATGGTTGCCGATGTGCCAATTAAATTTTTGGGTACCGGTGAAAAAATTGATGATATTGAAGAATTTCACGCCGACCGAATCGCCGGACGTATTTTGGGACAAGGTGATGTTGTTTCTTTGGTTGAAAAAGCCATTGAAAACGTTGACCGCCAAGAGGCCGAAGCGATGGCCGGTAAAATGCTGAAAGGTTCATTTGATTTAAACGATATGCTTAATCAAATGAGGCAAATGCAAAAAATTGGCAGCATGGGAAGCATTATCGGAATGATTCCCGGCCTGTCAAAATTTAAATCTCAGATTGAAGAATCCGGCATGTGCGACAAACTAAAGAAAAAACAGGAAGCAATCATTCTTTCAATGACAAAAGAAGAACGCTTGCATCCAATCATAATAAAAGCTTCTCGCAAGAGAAGAATCGCACTTGGTTCCGGAACAGATGTTCATGATGTTAATGTTTTGCTTAAATCATACGAGCAAATGTCAACAATGATGAAGAAAATGGGCAAATTCGGCGGTTTGTCGTCTATGGCCAAAATGTTTAAGGGTAATCCGTTCGGTGGTTTTCCGGGCGGAATGAATAAAAAATTTCCGTTTTAGGAAATAAATTTTTGAAAGGAAAAACTAAATGTCAGTACGTATAAGACTATCTCGCGGTGGTTCTAAAAAACGTCCGTATTATCATATTGTAGCTGCTGATTCCAGATCTCCTCGTGACGGCAGATATATTGAAAAATTAGGTGCTTACAATCCGTTATTGCCGCAAGACAACGAAGGCAGACTGGTTTTAGATAAAGAAAAAGTCAGTGCTTGGTTGTCCAAAGGCGCTCAACCAACGGAAAGATTGCAAAAGCTTTTCTCTAATTTAGGTATTTGCGCCGCGCCTAAATTGCGTGAACAACCTAAAAAGTCAGCACCTAAAGCTAAGGCTGTTGAAAGAGCAAAGGCTAAAGAAGAAGCCGCTGCTGCCGCAGCTGCCGCAAGCGCTGAAACACCTGCAGAAGCTTCTGCCGAATAATTTTTACCACATAAAAATTAAGAGTTATTTTGAGCCTGTCTATAAAGGATATGTGATATGAAAAAAAAGGTTTGTCTCGGAAAAATTGTTGCCGCACACGGTATTAAAGGCGAAGTCAAGTTTTCTTGCTACACTCGTATGCCTTTTAATTCCGGTGTTTTCGGCTCAGTTGAAACCGAAGACGGCTCCCAAAAATTTCAAATCAAAGTATCCGGAAAAAGTACTTCTAATTTACGATTGCAAATCAAAGGTGTCACAGACAGAAACACTGCTGAGTCCCTGATTGGCACAGAGTTTTATGCAGACAGAAGCATTTTTCCGACTTTACCCGATGAAGAATTTTATCAAATGGATATTGTCGGCTTAAAAGTTTGTCTGCAAACACCGGAAAATGAAATCGGACAAGTTGTCGGTTTTCAAAATTTCGGTGCCGGTGATATTATTGAAATAAAGCTTACCGGCAAAAAATCAACAGAAATGTTGCCATTTACAAAAACGTATGTGCCGACAATAAATGTAGAAGAAGGCTATATCATTGTCACTTCCGCAACAATGATTTTTGCTGATGATGAGGCGTAAAATGGTGATGGAAGTCAAAATCTTGACAATCTTTCCGGAAATTTTCCCTGGTTTTCTGGGATATTCGCTAACCGGAAAGGCGTTAAAAGACGGAATTTGGCAGCTGGAAACAGTTAATATCAGAGATTATGCTTTTGATAAGCATGGTTCCGTTGATGACACGCCATGCGGCGGTGGCGCCGGTATGATTATGCGTCCTGATGTTTTGGGCAACGCCATAGATAACACCTACACCGGCGGTAGAATAATTTATATGTCCCCGCGCGGCAAACCGCTTACCCAAGCAAAAGTCAAAGAGTTAAGCAAAGAAAAATCTTTAACCATTATATGCGGACGCTTTGAAGGTATTGATGAACGCATCATTGAAGAATATAAAGTTGATGAAATCAGTATCGGCGATTATATTCTGACCGGCGGCGAACAAGCGGCAATGATTATGCTGGACGCGATTGTGCGTCTTTTACCCGGCGTGTTGGGCAATGCGGCCTCCACCGAAAATGAAAGTTATGAGGACAACTTATTGGAATATCCGCAATACACGCGTCCTATATCATGGAAAAACCGCGATGTTCCGGAAATTTTATTAAGCGGGCATCACGAAAACATTGCCAAATGGCAAAGACAGCAGGCTCTTCAAATAACGAAAGAACGTCGACCGGATTTATTGGAAAAAACTCTTGATTCTAAATAAATTCTGTTGTATAGGATAACAAATTAATAAAAAGGTTGGAAAAAATGAACATTATTGAAAACATTGAAAAAGAGCAAATGGAAAAGCTCTTAGAAGGTAAAAATCTTCCGATATTCAAACCTGGTGACACTTTGCGTGTTCACACAAAGGTTAAAGAAGGCGACAGAGAACGTATTCAAATTTATGAAGGCGTTTGTATTGCTCGCAAGAATGACGGTATCAACTCCTCTTTCACAGTTAGAAAAATTTCATTCGGTGAAGGTGTTGAACGTGTGTTCCCGTTATATTCTCCGAACGTAGCTAAAATTGAAGTATCTCGTGTCGGTAAAGTTCGCCGTGCAAAATTATACTTCTTACGCGCATTACGCGGTCGTTCTGCCCGTATTGCCGACGATTTGTCGGTATCCGTTAAGGATGTTAACTCGGGTGTTCAAAAATAATCGGTTTGATATACCAAAAAAACACCGCTGATTTTTCAGGCGGTGTTTTTTTGTATCAAAATCATAATTGACTCTAGTGTAAAAATTTATATAATTACCAAGCATATAATATATAAGAGATAACAAATGGATATTTTAGCTGACACACTTGTTGACAATTTAAAGTTATTACCGTTTTTGCTGATTACCTATCTTTGTATGGAATATCTTGAGCATAAAACGTTAAACAAAACGCAAGAGTTGATTAAAAAATTCCGGATTGGCGGTCCTTTGGTCGGAAGTATTCTCGGTGCCTTACCGCAGTGCGGTTTTTCAGTTGTAGCGGCCAATTTTTTTGCCACCGGAATCATTGGCATTGGTACACTGATGGCAATTTTTCTATCCACTTCGGATGAAACCTTGCCGATATTGATTGCCAACACCGCCGATCCGCTGTTAATTACGCAAATTATCTGTTACAAAATAATATGTGGAGCCGTTTTCGGCTATGCTTTATATGCCATTTTTATAAATAAATACAAAAAACTCAACATTGCCGATTTCTGCCACCACGAAGAATGTCATTGTAGTCACGGTATCATTAAACCGGCTTTACGCCACACTGCTGAGATATTTTGTTTTATTTTTGTCATCACATTACTGCTCAACTATATGATGCTCGCCATAGATTTAAAACAGGCAACGGCATTGTTACAAATACCGCTTCTGGGCGAATTTATCAGCGGTATTGTCGGGCTTATTCCCAACTGTTCAGCTTCGGTTATTTTGACACAGTTGTATCTGGATGGCTATATTAACCTAAACACTTTATTCAGTGGCAGCCTTGTTAATGGCGGTGTCGGACTTTTGGTCTTATTCAGAGTAAATAAGAACCTTAAAGAGCATCTGCATATATTGGCACTGCTATACCTATGCGGCGTTTTAGGCGGCATCACAAGTCGCTTATTTTTTTAACAAAGCTTTACTTAAAATCGGAAATCGCGTCCTTTATTATTGCGAATAGCCGTCAGCCATTTGTTTGCCGTTTCACGAACATCCGGTCTTAAGGTACTGAGTTCTTTTTCAATAACCTGTCTTCCGATTTCAAGAGTTTTCGGCGAAGCATAATCCGTCAGATATTCTTCCAATGTCAACAAAGCGTTAGGATGACAACAGTTATGAATCTGCTTTGCTTTGCATAATTCCATAAACCTATCCCCTGTTCGGCCGGCACGATAGCAAGCTGTGCAAAAACTAGGGATATAGCCACGCTTAAGCAACCATTGAATCACTTCATCAAGCGTACGAGTATCAATCACATCAAATTGTGCTGAATTTGCTTCTTCTTTTTCCGGTTCTGCATACCCTCCGACAGATGTTTTAGAACCTCCGGAAAGTTGCGAAATTCCCAATTCAAGAACACGCTCGCGTGTTTTCTGGCTTTCACGAGTTGATATAATCATACCGGTATATGGCACAGAAATACGAATACAAGCTACAATTTTAGCAAAAATATCGTCATTGATACAATCTTTGAAATCATCAGTATTAATATCATCGGCCGGACGCAAACGCGGCACACTGATTGTATGTGGTCCGACTCCGTGTACGGCCTCCAAATGCTCGGCATGCATCAATAAACCGGCAAATTCATATTTATATGTAGATAAACCGAACAGAACACCGATACCCACATCATCAATACCGCCTTCCATAGCGCGATCCATTGCCTCTGTGTGCCAACTGTAATTATGTTTCGGTCCGCTCGGATGCAACATTTCATAAGATTGCTTATTATACGTTTCTTGAAACAGAATATATGTACCAATCCCCGCTTCTTTCAGTTTGTGATAATTTTCAACCGTTGTTGCGGCAATATTCACATTAACACGGCGAATAGCTCCGTTTTTATGTTTTATATCATAAATAGTCTTAATGCTTTCCAAGACATACTCTATCGGATTATTTATCGGATCTTCGCCAAGTTCCAAAGCCAAACGTTTATGCCCCATATCTTGCAAAGCAATCACTTCACGACGAATTTCATCTTGTGTCATTTTTTTACGAGCAATATGTTTGTTCTTTAAGTGATATGGACAATAGACACAACCGTTCACGCAGTAATTTGAAAGATACAGTGGTAAAAACAACAACATTCTTTTTCTGTAATAATTCAGCTTAATTTTCTTAGCGAGCTCAAAAATTTGCTCGTTAATTTCCGGAATTTCGCACGCCAACAAAACCGAAGCCTCACGATGTGAAAGCCCTTTTTCCAAACGTGCCTTATCTAAAATTTGTTGTAAAAGTTGTTCATTATTCTTATTTTTTTCCGCATACTCTAAGCTGTCGCATATTTCCTGATGAGAAATAAATTCATCGGCATTTAAAGATTTCGGATTATAATTTACATTTTCCATTTTTATCCATCCCCAAAAAAACATTGGCAACGGTGTACCACGTTTAAATTACTTTTACAAGTCTGCATTAACTTGATGCACAAACAAAATTTAAAATTATCAGACATTCACTCGTTTGTATTTATGCAAACAGATGGCATAAGTGATATACATTGCCGCTTCGGCAGTTTCTTCCATAATTTCATTCCCAACGGAATCAAATTCGGAATATTCGGCAAGCAAGGCTGAGATAACCAGAAACAAAATATCCCATATATAAATCGGGGCATACATTATATATTGCCGCAACGATTTCAAGAGGTTATACTTGAACACATACCATACAACCGTTGCAATCAAGCAACCCCACACGACATCAGCCAAATAACCGTATTGGAACATTGTCCATCGGCATCTTACCGCATCTTTAAAATAAATGTGGCAAAATATACCTCGCCCCATATTAACTTCTCGTAAAATACAAAATAACGCGATAAAAGCAAAGAAAACAAACAATTTTCTGTGTTGTTTTGCCGTTAAGCAAACATACATAGCAATAATTAAAGTAACAAGTTGCAGATTTTCCACAATGCTGTTTTCATAAAACCACTGAGAACTTCCCCAATACATCAATGGAAAAACCATTATTAGAATTGCACTTTCGGCAACATTAAACATATCAAAATGCCAATTCAAACGATGGTATATACCGGCTATTTTTTTGAAAATCTCCATATATTTTATCCTTATTTTTTTGAACAATTGAATAAATGCACTATTCACTATACGTCAAAAAAAATATATAGACAAGATAAAAAACTTACTTTATGATAACGTATAAACATTAAGGACTAACAACAATGAAAACAATCTTGGTAACCGGTGGTAGCGGTTTTATAGGCTCAAATTTATGCAAGCATCTGATTAATGACGGAATGAGAGTTATCTGCGTTGATAACAACTACACCGGCAGAATGTGCAATATCGCCGACCTAATGGAAAATAAAAATTTCCGTTTTATTCTTCATGATATTACCTCCCCGATTGATCCGGAAGAAAAAATAGACCAGATATATAACCTTGCTTGTCCGGCAAGTCCTCCGGCATATCAAGGTCCACATGCCATTGAAACAACCAAAACCTGCATCATCGGAGGTTTAAATATGTTGGAACTGGCACGCCAACATCAAGCAACCATTTTACAAACCAGCACTTCGGAAGTTTACGGTGAACCAACCGTTCATCCGCAACCGGAATCATATTTCGGCTATGTAAATCCAACCGGCATACGTTCTTGTTATGACGAAGGAAAGCGCTGTGCCGAAAGTTTGTTTTTCAGTTATCATCGCATTTATGATTTACCTATCAAAATTGTCCGTATTTTTAACACCTATGGCCCGAATATGCGCCACGATGACGGTCGTGTTATCAGCAACTTTATATGCCAAAGCCTACAAGGTCAAAGCCTCACGGTGTT
The DNA here is from genome assembly GCA_024408895.1 of Alphaproteobacteria bacterium. GTDB lineage: Bacteria > Pseudomonadota > Alphaproteobacteria > RF32 > CAG-239 > RUG410. The sequence continues at coordinate 6,868 of JAKSUO010000039.1, forward strand.
CGGAAGCGGCCAACAAACGCGTTCGTTATGTTTTGTTGATGATACCGTCGATTGTTTGATAAAAATGATGAACTCCCCGAAAGAATTTACCGGACCGGTAAACATCGGAAAGCCGGAAGAACATTCTATTCTTGAAATTGCGGAAATTATATCCGATATAACCGCTACAAAAATAAGTATGGTTCATAAAGAAAAGCCGGAAGATGATCCCAGTCGGCGCAAACCGGATATATCTTTAGCTCAATCCGCACTTGCTTGGTATCCGAAAACCACCCTTAAAGAGGGTTTACAAAAAACCGTTGAATATTTCAAAAAAGATTTAAAACAAAATTGCAAATTATAAAGATTAGTTTGCTTTAAAAACTTTCCGATACAATTCCAACGCACGCGCCACGGCTTGATCCATGTTGTAGTATTTATAATCACCTAGCCGTCCAAAAAAATATACATTCGGCAATTTTTCGGCCTCTTGCATATAACGATTATACAAAACTGCATTCTCCGGTTTATTTATCGGATAATAACGTTCATTTTTTTCGTTATAAGGCTCGGGATATTCAAATGAAACTGTTGTTACAGGTGCTTTTTTTTTTTGTTGTTTTTTATGCTCAATAGAACGTGTCATTCGCGGCGCATTTCCGTGATTAACCTGAGCCATAGGCTGATAATATTCTTTTGGAAACACTTTTATTTCAAAAGCAAGGCTGCGATAAGGTAACTTGCCGAATTTATAATCAAAAAACGCATCCGCAGAACCGCTGAAAAACAGCTTATCATATTTTAAGTTATCCCGCACCTCACGCCAATCCGTATTTAATCTGACCTCAATTAACGGATTATCCAGCATATTTTTAACCATCTCTGTATATCCTTGCGCCGGAATACCTTGATATTTATCGGTAAAATAAGCATTTTCACGGTTTAAATAAATCGGCACGCGTGCAATAACCGATGGATCAACATCTTCAGCTTTCATTCCCCACTGTTTAATCGTATAGTTCTTAAACAATTCCTCAAACAGAATATTTGCGCCCTTTTGCAAAACACCATCCTCATCATTTTGCAAATCACTGACGGAAATTTTTTGCCCGAAACCGAATTTATCAATCAAACGTTTTGTAAACTCTTGCGCGAACTCTGCTTCAAAAAGTTGCTCTATTGTATTTAAATTTACCGGAAAATTCACTAATCCTTTAGAGGTTTCGGCTAATGCCTGATGTTTATAATCGTGCCACTCGGTAAACCGGCTCAGATATTGCCACACCGCGTCATTATTGGTATGAAAAGCATGAATTCCGTATTTTTGCACGGTAATCCCATTTTCATCTTTATAATCATACACATTTCCGCCGATATGATTGCGTTTTTCAATAATTAAAACTTTTTGCCCTTGTTCATTGGCAATGCGTTCAGCCATGACCGCGCCCGACAAACCGGCGCCGACAATTACATTCGGCACATATTCCCTTTTCTTTTGCACACCATAGCCAATGCCACACAGCAAGACAGCCGTGCAAATCATAATCCCGATAATTTTATTGTTGCGTATCAATATACAATTCCCCTACTCTGATATCTGTTGTACGCATTTGATGTCTTATCCAAAAAGACCATAGCCGTTCACCCAAAAATCCTGCCACACGAGACTGATAACCTTCATGCATGCTGAGTTGCGGTTCTATATGGAACAAAACATCAAATACCCACTCGGCATATTTATCCAATAAATCTTTCCGCATAATAAACATATTACGCGAATTAAACATATTCCCGTTCAAAACAGCATATACAGTATCCCTCATTTCCGGATATCTTTGCTCATTATATTCCTCTGCCGCTTTCATATCGTTTGGATCATGAGACATATTATAATATTCCTCAAAGGTAAACGGCAGATAAGCTGTTTTCGGCATAATAACATCATATTTTTTCATTAGTTCGTGCAAATTTTGCGGCGTCATACCGACGGAACACAAATAATTGAAACAATGTTCATATTTGAGATAACGTGCAAACCCGTCAGGCGAAACAAAAAAACTTCGGCGATAGTGAGTAATGCCGACATAATCGGCTTTGGAATTTTTCCACACCCAATAAGTCGCCGTTAATTCGGAATACCGATCGTTTTTAAGAGATATATTTTCTCCCGTATCATCACCTATCATCTTTCCCAATAGCGGCAAACCATAATCATGATGCAAAGCACGACCTGCATGAATAGGTATCACCACCTCATTTTGATTAATGGGAAACTCCTTATGATAAACCTCATACACTTCTATTTTCGGATGCGTGTAAATATACTTTTGATACAAAATAAATGCGGCAATTGCGGAAAACTCCAACAGTGATGCAATGACAATTCCTAAACTCAATTTATGGTTTTTCATTTATTTAGTGTCCTTATATTAATTTTCTGTTTTCTGAGGCATATACACAACCCTCGGCACATATTTAATTTTGTATTTATCGCTGTTAAAATCCAACCAAAAAGAAAACAACCGCTCGGCAATAAAGCCCGGCGCGCGCCGTTGATATAAATACTGCGTTGGATGATATCTTTGATCGTGGTCAAAATATTCATCGTGAATACCCAACTCGGCGCCAACCCGTTCAATCGTGCTTGTTCCTACGACTCCAAC
>JAKSUO010000004.1 GCA_024408895.1 Alphaproteobacteria bacterium
GCCTTCCAAAATATTTTCGGCAGCTTCCTTTACTTCAGGTAAAGGATTATCAACGTTAAGTAAAGGCTGCCAGAAAATACTCGCCGCATAAACGACACCGTTTTTGGTAAAAGATGATTTCCAAGCCTTTTCTTTTATTGAATCATCAGCCACTTGCGTTCTCCTTAAACTAATCGTTCATTCTGGATTCCGGAGACAGCGGAGATTCCATAGCAACCGGTGTTAACATAATAACAATGATTGTCCTGTCTCTTTCGGCGACTTGTGAACCACCTAACAGAGGGTTATCAGCACTGCCGACTCCTTTTTTATCCATGGTGTCTTCAACACGTTCGTAACCGGCTAAAATCAATGTATCACCCGACTTCATAGCTACTTCTTGTGTGAAACCGCGCGTTTCTATAACCGGATTTTGAATATACTGACTATCGCCTTCAGTTTCCTCTTCGTCTCCATCTTCATCCTTTGTTTTCTTTGAAGAAGTGATGTCAACGGCATCAAGTGACAACAAATCAGACAGTGTCAAGTTGAAGAACAACATAATGCGTCCGTGATCCAATATACGAGGCAAAACGCTCATAGTGAAACCGGTTTCAATTTCTTCTGTATCAACGGAAATATCATAAGTATCGCTATCACCGCTGTTTGTCTTAGTAATATCAGAGATGTAGTTTTGTGTTTTAACAACCTGAATCGGTGCCGGTTTATTGTTCATTGTTGTTACAGTACCGCTGGTAACGAGGTTTGTTTGACCTTGTTGTGACAAAGCACCCATAGCTGCATCAACACTCCAGTGTTTTGAGGAAATACCCATTGTTAAGTTACTGATATTATTCTCCAAACCTGTCGCGGTTGATGCTGAAACATCTTTGATTGAACCGCGTCCGCCGAAAGTTGCATTCAAGTCAATACCGTATTGATCTTTGTTCTTAATATTTACTTGAATAACTTTTACGCTAATCGCAACTTGTTTAGACAGACGATTATTTTGTTCCGTAATATATTGCGCAACCCGGCGAATATCTGTCGGTGTTGAGGTAATGGTGATTGTACCGTTACCTTTATCAAGCACAATATTGGAATCTTGTGTAATCATGGAAGAAATGGTGCTTTGAATGTTTGACCACAAATCCATACCATCAATAGAACTGCTTTGCGAAATGCTGGATGCACCACCAGAGCCACCAACGGATACACTGAGTGACGGGCTTGTCGGTAAGGTATAAATAGTAAATGTTTTGGTAATATACTTATAGAAATAGAATTGGTTTTTCTCATATTTCCACCAAATACCGAAACGATTCGCTACTTCGTCCAACAATCCGCTGATTGGACCTTTATAGTTTACAATCATGCGTGTTGAATCTGTCCATTGCGCACCTAAATCTTTCATGGCCGGTCGGTTGTTATCGGCATTTTCAATGGCAGTTTCTTCCAATTCCGGCGCATAACGAACGGATAAGGAAGTAATTTTATTAATCATTGAGCCGATTTCATATAACGTAATCGGGCGGTTACTGATTAAGGTAATACCATCTTTGGTTTCCAAGTAGGCAGGAACAGGTTCGCCCTCAAATTCAACATTTGATGTATCGCCGAGCCAAATATCGTTTTTAACGCGTACAACATCATCAGGAATCGGATCACCCGGCACAGCTGATTTTTGTTTTAAATCCAGTGCATCGGAGGCACGTTGTGCCATATCCTTATCCATTTCCGGATTTACGGAGCAGGCAACCGTCACACCTAAAATACCGATAACGGCCAGTTTAATTAAATTAGTCATACGCATTTTCGTCCTCCATTGTTTCAATAACCAGAACACGGTTTCCTTTATAGAATGTTGCTATCGGAGCCGGTCTTGCACGAGCAAAAGCTCTAACCAAAGCCGAAGCCACATCGGCAAAGTTGCCGCGGAACATTGCACCGGCATTTAAGGTGTAGTTGCGGTTTGTTTTCCAAATCAAGCGCCAACCTGCTTCTTCACTCCATTGTGTTATAAGTTGCTTCAGGCTCTGACCTTCTTCAGCCAACCAATCTTTGTTTTGATCTTCTTGTTCAGAGGTTTCCGATGTTTTTTCACCATCGGCATAATCAACCTGTTCAACGGACATGGACGCATTCGGATTATTATAACCATTAAGCTCGGTTTCATAATCCACAACCTCATCATCTATGGAAGGAGGCACGGCGGCAGAAATGTTATTGCCGGCACCTGCTTGAGTTATACGATGATCACGCGGTGAACGTTCGCCATATTTGCGGAATTGAGCGGCGGTGCGAGTATAATTAACGTTTGATTCGTCATCGCATTCGCTGTAACCTGCTTCATTTTCTACACAGACGGCCGTGTATTCCTGCTCGCTTGTGCAGATACCGTCGTCACATTCTTCTTGAACATAGTTCATCTGACGACTAACGCAACCGGTTGTTGTTAGAACAACACCGACCACGCCGGCTAAAACCAGTTTACTTATTGTCATAATATTTTCAAATTTGTTTCTCATCGTATTTTCCTATAATACATGTTGAAATTGAAATAGCAACATTAAAGTTAATACCAAGGGTTATATGTTTTAACGTTCTTGGCTTTTTCCTCCTCTGTTGCATAGCGTACATTCCTAATAATAAAAGAGTTAGGCTCTCTATCAGTAAAGAGCATATTGACTTTGCTGTAATCAACACCATTGTTTGCTAAAATTCTGTAAAGCAAACGCAAGCGTTTTTGTTGCAATTCATAAGGAGCCGATTTGGCAATACGAATTTCCACAACAACATTTTCATATTTGACGGCATTATCGGCAAACGCCTTAATCCAATCCAAAGTTTGTCCGGAAATTTCCGCCCGATTCGGCTGAAATGATAGTTTAAGTTCTGTCGGCGTTACATTTTTTTTGCCGGCACCAAGCAATTTGCTGAAAATGGAATTATTCTGATCGTTGTTGTTTAGTGCGTCGGAAGCACTGCCTCGTTTATCTTTAGATTTTATGTCATCAGCCGATGTTTTCGGTTTGGCACTGGAGAACCATTCGGCAATACTGTCAGATAAACTTTTTGAAATAGCCTCATCTTCTTTGCTTGTTGGTTGATCATCCAAATCCGGAATATCTTCGTGTGATAAAATATCGCTTTCGTCTTCACTGTTCGCGCCATTATTTGTACCTGTATTGTCAAGACTCGGCAAAGTTTTGTTGGCCCGAAGTTCTTCTTCTAATTTTTTATTCTCGGCCGAAGAAGAAAACTGCGGTGTTAAATTGCGGTCGTTTGCAATTTCTTCCGGAATCGGAATCAGCAAATTTTTTTGCATTTTGTAAGCCACTTTATTTTCTTGAGATGTTTGAACATCTTGTTGCTGTTCGGTTTTTGGCTGATCATTGGAAGAAGATAAAGCGTTTTTGGCTGCATATTTATTGCCTGTTTCTGCCACATCCCACGGGCTGTCCAAGTAAGGAGACTGATCTGATTGAGCATACCCGACGCTTTGAGCTTCATCGGTTACGGCAGCTTGTTTTTTCAAGCCTAAATTGTTTAGGGCGACATTTCCCGGAGTAAAGGCAACCTGACTATCCGAGGCTTCACTGGATATTGCAATGTTTTGAACATCTTCCGGCACAAAATTATGCATTAGCGGAATAGTGAATTTCGGTGCTTCGGAAGCATCGGCAATTTGCAATTCTTCATTTTCAGAAGTTATCTCAGTGGAAGTTTCGGCGGTTGTTGTATCGTTTTCGGCAACCAAGATTTCGTTTGCCGTTTCTTCATTTTCCGCGCTGACAATTACTTCATCAAAAGCGTCATCATCGGCAATCAGCAAGCCTTCTTCTAAAATTTCGGCTTTGTCGGCATTATCCGCAGAAACATCTTTTGCGTTTTCTTTTTGTTCGGAAACTTTGTTTTCTGTGCCGTTCTTTTCAAGTTGTTTAAATTTTTCGTAGATAGCATCATTTTCTTCATTAGAAGCAAACAATTCTATATTGCGCGGTTTAATTTCGTTGACGGCTGTATTTGTTTGGCTGTAATCAGCAGCAGACATCACCAAATAAGCCTTAGTTGCCGCAAACACGGCCGCTAAAGAAAGTAAGAAGCTCCCAACGAAGCATTTTAAACCAAACTTTGGCATCTTAAAATCCTGTAATTTCAAATGGTTACATAAGCGCACAGTGCGCCTAATCCCCAAGCCTTTGTCTGAAGATACATCACATTATGTTAAAATTGAGTTAATGTATAAAACAAAGTTTTTTCCGTTTTTTGCCGAGGTATGTTTTGCATAAATTTTTATTGCAAATTAAAAAAAAATAGGCTACAATAAAAATGATTATAAATATGAATTATGTTTTAAGGATGTATATATTACTTTTTTTGTTCAACTTTTGTTGGCAAGAAGGAATATGTCTTTTTAGCATAATCCTTCAAGAACAGAAAGTTTAACAAATCTACCAACAGATACTAAAGAAATAGTGTTTGTGGCAATAATGATACCGTTTTTTTTATAAATTGCAAAAAGTTCCTTAAGACTTAACAAGAGCAAGGTCGCCTGATGAAGTTTAGTAATCGGTGTTTGGATGTTTTGCAAATATAAAAATTAACGGAGTTCTATCGGTATTGACACGAACATGATTTTCCGAACTTATGTCGGTAGATATAAAAAATAAATGGATTATGAAAAAAATGATAATGTTAGCTCTTATGATCGTAATAGTATTGAGTAGCATGACTAGTTGCATGTGCTATGTGCCTGCAACAAGCCCATATTACGTGGGTAGTATAAGGCAGGCAAAGATGGAGTTGCAGCGTGCTCAAAATGAAGAGTGGGTCGCTAGGCAGAGACTCAATAAGGCACGCCAACGTGTCGAAAATGAAATCTATTGGATGAATCATTATTAAATTTCATACAAAAAGAAAAGCCGATTTCCCTAACAGGAAACCGACTTTTCTTTTTTTTTATACTGTCATTGCGAGGAGGGCTGAAAGGCCGACGCGGCAAGCCCCCTCAATCGGCACTGGGGCAATCCGCATGAGATTGCTTCGCTACGCTCGCAATGACAAGAAAAGTACGTTGGAAAATATCTTGACAAACGTTTGGGGAGGCATATAGTTGCCTTATGAAAAGCATGTATGTATATATGATGACCAATCAGCACAACACGACACTTTATACAGGCGTGACGAATGATTTGGTTCGCCGTGTTTATGAGCATAAGAACAAGATGCATAAAGGTTTTACGTCAAGATACAATCTCAATAAGCTAGTGTACTATGAAATATATGATGATGAGATAACAGCAATTCAACGCGAAAAGGTGTTGAACGGTGGCAGTCGTGAGCGTAAAAATGAATTAGTAAATTCAATGAATCCGGATTGGAAAGATTTATATGATTTAATTTGTTAGTGTCATTGTGAGTATTTTTTTCACTGTCATTGCGAGCGTAGCGAAGCAATCTTCTGCGTCGCTGTGCGGATAGTCTATTGAATACGGTGCAATCCGCATGAGATTGCCGCGTCGCGGTTAACGCCGCTCCTCGCAATGACGTGCAATCCGCATGAGATTGCCGCGTCGCCTTCGGCTCCTCGCAATGACATACAACATTACATTCGGTCAGGAATAACCGCAACAGGCTCTATTATCAATTTATTTACTTTTTTATGCTACAAAAAATATCGTACATATAAAATGCGAAATGTGAATTTTTTGTTACAGCCCGTTTTATTAAGTAAAAACAAAAGGTTACATTAAAGCGAAATTTCTGGCAATTTAACAAAAAATGCGTTATCATTAAAGTGTAAAATAAAATTTGTAAAGGAGAACAAAAATGAAATTCTTAAAAAATAATATACTCAGCTTGGCAGTTATGACCGCATTATTTACGGTTGCTATGATGGGTGATGCTTCAGCTGAATCGGTATTCTCAGCTGCTGGTCAAAAATTGATCAACCTTTTTACCAATGCTAAATCCATTGTCTTTGTTATTGGCGGTTTTGGCTTAATTGCCTTGGCTTTCCAAGCTATCTTCGGCAAAATTAAATGGCCATGGTTTGCAGCACTGGCATTTGGTTTGGCTGTTGTAGCTGCTGCAAGTTCTATTATTACATATGCAGCAAACGACCACGACAACGGTAGCGGTGGTGGTATTTATACCAGGGCAGGTGGTAATGCATCATCCTTCGAAGATACATTGGGAGGTGGTCAAGGCAACGACTCTATGTAATCAGAAAAATATTTTGGCGGAGAGTGTTTTTGCTCTCTGCCAAAATATCAAATGAGTGGTATTTCTCAAAATATTTTAGGGGAAAGAAAATGTTGTGCAGAAAAATAAAGAATTTTTTATGGGACAATAAGTACACTATTATGATGGTGTTTTCTTTATTTTTGTGTGCAACGGATGCTTCTGCCGAAACTTTCGGAAAGTTATACGAAGCCGGACAAACAATTTTCAGCGGCTTGCGTAAAGTTATTTATCCGGCGGCAACAATTGGTATTGCCTGTGTTTGTATTGCCGGTATGTTCGGTAGCTTTAACTGGAAATGGTTTGTTGCAATTCTAATCGGCATTTTTGTTATTGCCTTTGCGGAAGGCGTTGGTGAAATCGCAACCGATGGAGTAGATTTGGGCGCCGGAAGTTAGATAACAAAAAACAGGAACAAAAAAGGAAAACAGCATGCGGAAAAATATTTGGAAATTACTTTCGTTGATTATCGGAGGCACGTTGTATTCCACGGCGGCGTTTGCGGATATTTTTACGGAACTTGCTGATCGTGCGGAAATAGTTGGCAGTGGTCTGACATCGTCGGGTTATATTATTGCGGCGGTAGGGTTGATAGTTTTTACTTTTATGGCCATTTTTAATAAGTTGTCTTGGAAAACACTTGCTTATATTATGATGTGTTGCTTTATTTTAAGCGTTATGGGTGCCATTATATCATGGGTAAGCGAAGGTGGCAATGAAGTGCAGGAAGTAGATACTAGTTCGGCATCCGGGTCAAGTTCGGTCACACCGGGCTCACAAGATCCAACAACAAATACAACCAAAAAATAATACAGCATAAGGTAGAGGGGTAAGATAATAGTAAATTGGTGATAGTGTGATGAGATTATTGTTTTGGATATTTACATTATGTTTTTTACAAATCGGACAGGCGTTTGCGTATGTGGATGAAACAAATTCCGATGATGCCGAGATGTCTGCCGGTGACCAAAACACCAATCTTTTCAAAATGCAGTCCGAGGGCGAAACTTATATCAAAAAATTTAAAGAAATTAATAAACTGCTTGAAAAACAAAACGACAGTTCGTATGCCGGTACGATAGATGTTGATCAGCTAATCAGAGACAGCCAGCTGAGCGCGCAGGAAAAAGAATTGGACAGCTTGCTGGCAAAAGTTGAAAAAAACACGGAAGATGTAAAATCATTGCGTTTTGTTCCTTCGTAAGAAATATACGTATCAATTGTCACGGAAAGTCGGAAGCTTGTTTATGATACGGATGTTGCCGCAGCGACACTCGCCGAAATTCGGAGGATAAATAAATGAGAGAAGAAATATTAAAAGCCGTTGCCGCGCCGCCGAAAGTTCTTTGGGCACCGATGGTGCCGGCAATTATTAATTTAGGTATCCAATTTCCGGTTATGTTTATGGCTATCGGTATCGGAAATATGAATCCGCTGACTTTTATCTTTTTGATTATCTTTTCCCATGCGGCTTTGTGTGCCGCCGGTTTTAAAGAACCACATCTGTCAACAATGCTTCAAGCTTATGGACAGACATATATTAAAACAACAAATCTCTATCAAGTTACGGGGAATAAGTTTGCGCCATGAATGAATACGATTTTTTTAGCATATTTGTGCAAGGATTAAATAATGTAGAGGTTATTGTGGCCGTTATCGGTATTGTTTCCGCGGCCTCTTTTGCTGTTTTGCTCGCCACCCGATTCGGTAATTGGGTGTTGCCGCAACCGCAAGAATCGCGTGTTTCCGACTTTTTACCGTTTCAAAAACTTATGTCTGACGGTGTAACCATCCAGTGCCGCAACAATTCTTATGCGCGTGTGTTCAAAATTGAGGGAGTTGATTTGTCATCTGCCACGGCAGAAAAAGTTTATTCCATGATGGAAGCGCGTAAAGCGTGGATTGATGATATGTCCAATATGCAAATTATCTGCCGCGTAATTACAACGCGCGAAAAAGATAGTTTGGAAGCGGAAAAGCGTGATTTCGGGGTGCCGATTTTGGAAACAATTTCAAAAATCTGGTTTTCTAATATGGACAGGATTTACTTGAATAAACACTATATAGTTCTTTCGGTAATTGATCGTAAAGATGCCCTAAAAGATTTGAATTACGCATCACAGAGTTTGCTTTCCACCATGGGCGAATACGGTGTCAGCCCAATGTATGAAACAGATACCAGCCCGGCCGAAGATAGCCCGTTTTATTTATATTCACGATTATGCAGTCCGGTAACGCGTCCGGTAGCAAAAGTCCGAGATACGGAAGGCACGCGCTTGTGCGAAATGTTAACTGCCGATCACATTCATTTTACCAAAGAAGATGGGATTATTGATTGTTTTTCCGGCAATAAACACGTTTATGAAGCAATTATGGGGATTCGTTCAAGCGGTGAGGCGATGGATGAAAGTATGATTTATTCCTTAAATGCCATTGATTGCGAACTGGTAATCTTGCACAATATTCGGCCATTGTTCCGTTCGCAGGCGCGGGCGCTTTTACTACAACAGCAACATATGTCTATGACAACCAGTTTTTCGCCCGGCGTTATTCAACAATATAGCGAAGCATTGGCAAGCATTGATGATAGTGATAACAATTATCAATCGTTGTGCGAATATTCTATGTCAATTATTTTAAAAGGTGAGTCAAAAGAAGAAATAGATTTCGGTGAATCGGAAGTTCAAAGAATTTGCCGCTCGTTCGGTGTAACCCCAATCAGAGAAGGCTGGGTTGCACAGGCTGTGTTCTTTACACAATTCCCGACATATGATACTTATCCTAGGACATATCGTTATTTGTCACGCGTGATTGCATTGGCGACCACGATGGATAGACCGCCGGAGGGATTTAGCAAAAGCGACTGGGGCATGGGCGCAATATCCGTGTTCCGCACAATGTCAGGTTCGGCATATCGTTTCCAATTTCACGTCAGCTCTGAAGATTCTGCCGTGGCTCACTGTTGCATTATCGGTCCGACCGGTCAAGGTAAAACAACTTTGCTGACGTTTTTGGCTGGGCAAGCCATGCGACATAACGATTTACGAGTATTCTTCTTTGACCGTCACTTAGGTGCGCAAATTTTTACTCGTGCCATTCATGGTGCTTATGTCGGCTTTGACGGTGATGAAAAAAATGTTGCGCTCAATCCGTTTGACTGCGCCAATACCAGTGAAAACAGAGCATTTTTACGCCGCTGGTTGAAGTCAATTACCATGGTGGACGATGCGTTAGCTGACCGCGAAGTTGCACGTGCCGTAACAACTTCGTTTGATTATTTGAAACCGGAAGAAAGACTATTGAAAAATCTGTATAAGAGCTGTTTTTCCCCAACAGGTAATATGCGCCGCGAACTTTATCGTTGGGTTGATTCGGAACAGTACGGTGCAATTTTTAACGGTCAAAACGATAGCTTGGATTTGAAGAGCCGCCGTTTTATGGCATTTGACTTTACACATATTTTTGAAGACGAAAACTTAGCACCGGCGGTAATCAGTTACATTATGCACCGAATTCAAGCTGAAACCGGAGAAACCGGTGTTCCGTCACTTATTATGATTGATGAAACGGCGCCAATGTTAAAACATCCAATGTTCCGTGACTACTTTATTACTGGTTTGCAAGAAGGTCGTAAAAAGCGTCAAGCGTATTTATGCGCCTTCCAACAGCCTAACATCATTGATAAATTAGATGTCGGCGAAGTTATTCGCGGTCAGTGTCAAACCGTTATTTTCTTTAGAAATCCGCAAGCTCAGCCGGAAGATTACGCTAACTGGAATTTAACCCAGTCAGAAATGGACTTTATTTTTGGTAAAAGTTACAGAGATTTTCCGTATGCCATATTGTTGTCAAGACCGGTAACCGGAGAATCGGTGATTTTGGATGTTAATCTCGGCGGACTGGGAAAATATTTAAGAATTTACAATTCCGGCCGTAAAAACGTGTTGTTGGTACAACAGTTAATTCAAGAGTGCGGAGAGGATGGTTTTGTTACAAAATATTTAAATATTGCATAGGTTTTTAAAAAAGTGTTTTTTTTATCGGCGAAATAAGGTAACATATAATAGAATATTATTGCAAGGAGGTTATCATGGAAGCATTCAATAAAAAAGTAAACGTGGCAGTAGGCACAATGCTGATGGTAATCGGCCTTGCGAGTCGGGCAAACGCGTTTCCGTTGCCAACAATGGATATTAAAGGTGTTATGACTCAGGTTCAAACCTATATGACCTTAGTGCAGGAAGTTCAAAGCAGTGCGACACGAATTCAACACATTATCAAAGAAATTCAGAACGGCGGTTTCGGCGCAGCCGTGAACGATTTATTCGGTATGATTGATTGTGAGGAGTGTGACCGATTTGGTAATAGCCTTAAAACACTGGAGGAAATGGCTGAATCCGGATTGAACAACGTTCAAACGGGGATTCGGGAATTTGAACAAGCCCGACAAATGCGTCAAGAGAAAGCATCTGAAGAGGCTATTGCCGATGCTAAAAGGAAACTTGTTGCCGAACATCAAAGAACATCTGAAGAAAAACAACGTGAAAAAGAAAGAATAAAAGAAGCTGATACATCAAGTAAGCAGTCAGCAGTGTCAAACACCTATAATTGGTTGAAAGGTAACAAACTGGTTGTCAAAGAAACAAAAGCGGACGGACAAGCTGTTGAAGATGTTTTGACGAATGATAGATACGAAGTTCCGAGTGAAAATTATACGAGCGGATTAGCAACTTCTGAGCCACAAACAGACGCAGGTACCGCAACAATAGAAGATGAGATGCCGACAGGAATAATTGAAAATATTGGACAACCGGCGAGCAAAATAGCACCAACCTTGCAGCAGAATGCGCGTAGTGGTGAAAACATCTTAAAAGTCAATAGGGATTTGGTGGTTAATCCTTATTCACAAGAAAAAGTGATTAATACCGATATTCCGGCAGTGCAATCACTGCAAACAAAGGAAATAAGCATACAAGATAATGCGGGTAATTTATTACAAAAAACGGGCGCTGCTTTGGCAATACAGCCTCAAGCTGTAAATGCTCAAAACGACGTTGATAAAACGCTACAAGGTAAAGATGTTCAGGAATACCTGAAGTTTCTTGTAAATAAAGATAACAACGCCGGTTTAAATACCGCGATAATTCAAGATCAACAATAAGGAGCAGAACGATGATTAATTTAGGAAATAATAAAATTAAGACATTATCCGTGAAAAAACTGGTAATTGCTTCTTTTTTGTTTTGTGCATCAGCATTGATAGCCGAATGCGCACAAGCTCAAACAATAACAATTAATAATTCGTTGGGTGAAACAGGTTCGGATTCGGTGGGAAATTTAACCGGTGCAAAATTAAATCCGTATACTAACACAAACACGACAAAAACACAAGCCGGTACGCAAAAAGCGGAACAAAGTACGGTACAAAGTGCGAAGGATGAGGCTAAAGATGTAAATTACAGTGGTTTATATAAGGGCAAAGAAATTGTGCCGAATATCATGGCAATTTACTGTAAAACGAATGCTGAGGAATTTTTGGCTGATCCGACCAAAATGGATAAATGTATTCAAAAATATATAGCAGCTATAAACAGCCGAAATGCCGTGGCGCGCGAGGAAGGCTTGAATGATTACAATAATTTGGTGCTGAAAGTTTTGATGAAAATGATGTCAGAAGCGGTTGCTAAAGGCGCAAGCACGGCAAATTATGATGATGTTGCCAACAAAACGGCAGAAAAAACATCGCAAACGGAAACCATTCATGAAGATGGTGCCGGTATTAGTTACACGACATCATTATCAACGGACGTCATCAATCAGTTGCGTGAACTTTCCATAACAACTTTATTGTGGCAAGTGGTGCAGGGAATGCGCCTTGTTGATCCGGCCATTATTGATGAGGAAATAAGAGAGGAAGCTGAAGCGCAAGCTGCTAATAATGTTGTAGCGGATAAAGGTGAAGACGGGAAACTTAACGTCAGTGCGAAAGCTTCATTTGACAATGACGATAATGATTATAGCGCTGATGAGGAAGAAGAACAGGAATCTGATAAAACGTATAACGGCGGTACTCTTGATACGGTTTATGTATACGGAACATCTCCGATTGAGCAGTTTAAGAACATGAGTGCTGAAGAATTTGCACAAAATAAGGATAGATTTGATACAATTAAAGAAAACGCTATTAAGTTTTTGAATGATCCTGATCTAACGCCTGAAGAAATTGCCACTGCTAAGAAACAACTTGAAGAAATAGAAGCGATTGAAAGGGCGCAAGCGGCAGCACTGGCGAATAAGACGGGTAAATAAGTACGAGGATGCTAAATAGCAAATCTGAGTAGATGTAGGCAAAAGAATACTGATTTAATAAAAGGAGACGGAAATGAAAAGGAAAATACTGATAATATTCGTAGGAATATGTATTTTATTTCCGTGTTCGGCGCGCGCGGATAACCAGATTTTGCGTAATATAAAACTGTTGTATGTTGACGCACAGGAAAGCGCTAATAAAGTTATAAAGTATTATGAATTATCCCAACATGTGTTGCAAGAGGTAAGTCGCGCCAGGGAAAATTTGAAAAACTTGCGGTCCTCTGCTTTGGCATATCTGAAAAGTCAAGCCACGATGTTTGCCGGTTCATTGGTTAATGAGTTGGCACAACAGAGTGTCCAATTTCTTAATACCAGAATGGATGGATTTATGCTTCCGGGGATTAAAGAAAACTTAAAATTCGGCGATGTTGTGACGGTTGCGTTGGAAGGAAATATAGCTGCGCAATACTTAAAACAAACAAGTGTTGAAAATGATATTAAGGAAACCGTTGCGGTAAACATCAGAAATAATAATTTGCGTGTTGAAAATGCCGCCAGAATGTTTGCTAATGCCTTGGTAAATCGTTACAGATTGCAAGATAAGATTAAGCAAAATCCGGCAGAAGATGTTAATGGCAATGATTCTGAAAAAAGTCCTAGTCCGGAAGATCAATGCAATGGGTCTATGGATGATTTGCCGACAGTAATTGATTGCTATAAGCAACTTAATCGCACAAGCAATCATCGTTGGGTAAATATCATTTCGTCAATGACTGAATATAATAGTTTAATGTCAGAGTCCGAACTTAGCTTGTTACCTGTGAATAATGCGGTTGAGGTTTTGGGCATAGCCGAGGAAGATGTGGCTGAAGGCGGTTCATTGGCAGCTCTAAGAAAAATTAAGAATGAGGCAAAGAGTGCGGTGGAAAATGTTAAGTCCGGTAATTTGGAGGGCATATTAGGTGGTGCGGCAGCCGGTTATATCGGAGAAAATATTGCACTTGGAAATTTGAGCAGTATTGCAAGTGGCGTTCAATCTTCTGCAAGCGTGCTGAATGGCATAAAAACAGGCGATTGGGGATCTGCTTTGGAAGCAGCCGGTACCGGTGCCGGAAATGTTTTAGGCTTGCAAGGCAATCAAACGCTTGAAGATATTTTGACAAACACGGCCGGTTATGCCGGAAAAACTGTAAATTCACTTCAACAAGGGGATTATACGAGTGCATTGTCATCAGCGGCAACAGGGACAAAAACCGGATTAACAAAGGCCGGAAACGGAGCAACCGCCGGAACAGTTGAAAATTCAAATACCGCAATAGCTCAAGATCAACAAGAAGGAGCAGAACGATGAAAAAATTACATGCAAAAATATTAAGTCTTGTGCTTCTTTCAGGTGTTTTGTGCGCACCGAACGTTTATGCCGTGAGCAAATTGGATTATACGGAACCGGTTAATGATTTGACCGTCAAAGTTCAAAAAGTAAAAGAAAGAATAGAACAGAAATATACAGAAGTTTTGGAAATCTTAAACGGCAAGGTTCGTAAGGCTTTCAGTGGAGAAGGCGCTTCCTTGATTAATGAATTTGTTTACGGAAAAAGTTCCGGCCTTGTTGGAAATACAGTAACAGGTCAGTTGGCTGTTGGCGATTCCGACTTGAGTGGTTTATCTCAAAGTATGTTATCTCAACTCGGTTCTTTCAAACTTGATTTGGCAAACTTAGTCACGTTGGCCGATGATTATGAAAAAGCTTTACAATACGGAAAATTAGAAAAGACCAAACAAATCAATGTATTGATGTCGCAGTATGAAGCAGAGAGAGATGCGGTGCGAAAGGCTTTGGAAAGTGAACCGGATAATGAAGAGCTGAAAGCTAAATTTGATGATTTAAATGTTAATATTGCCAATATGCAGGCGCAAGTTCGCAGTATTATGACAGAACAATCCGAGGACGATCAAAAATTACAATCATACAAAAACTCTATTGCCAGTCTTGACACTCAAATAGGCAATCTCAGCACCATGAAAGCCTCAAATGAGTTGGTTAAAGCACTGAATTCAAAATTGGATAATTTGTTTGATAAGTTATCGGACACTGAATCGCCATATACGACGAGTATGAATAAGTTATTCCTTGGGGCGTATGAAAGTCCGACCAGTGAGAATTTAATGCGCATAAAGAAAGCGCGAAAGAAAGAATATTACGATGCGTTGAAAAATGCGGCTCGGGAATACTTGAGTGCTTATAAAAGTATTGAAAAAATCACGGAAGAATCTCAAAGCTGCGTAGAGGCTTTGAGCAAAGCCGACGGAATAGCCGGTCAGCAAACAATGCAGATTTGCGTAGATTTACAGCAGGCAAAGGCGGCAGCCGGATATACCCAATTTTTGTTGGCGCGGCTTCGTTGTATAGCAACAGGGGATTTGCAAATGGGAAGTGGCAATGATACCGTAAACGGTTATGCCGATCAGACAAAATTTAATTTGGATAATTACAAATTTAAAAAGAGTGATTTATATTTATCCAATGAAAACGGCACTAAAAATGCAATTGCGAATTTTACAGGGTTTTAGGAGGACAAAATGAAAAAGATAAGTTATTTTCTGTCGGTTTTACTTACTTGTTCTCTATTTTCATCAGGGGCAAAAGCATTTGCGTGGCCTGATTATACGCCGCTATTACCGTGGTCTTCGCAGTTTTGCCCGACTTGTATCGGACCAACGATAATGATGGCAGAATCGTATATTCAACAAGGCATACAGGTTAAGAAAGAATTGGAACAAATTACCAATATATCTTATTTGAAACAGTTTTTAAAAAATTATGCTCTGGGTATGGGCAATACGTTATTCGGCGCATTGAAAGACAGATTGTTATTGGAAGAAAAGAGAGAATATTCCATGACAATAGAAAAATGTAAAAATTTGAATATTGATGTCAGTAATGCGGAATCTGTTCAAAAGGGCTTTATTTCTTTGTTTTTGGAATATCCTTCTTCTAAAGTTAATATTCAGAATGCATATAGGAAAAAAGGCAACGCTATTAAGACGGATGTAATGCTTGAATCCTATGTAACCTCTATGGAATTATCAAGAAGACTTTACGGACAAACAGAAGATACACCGGAAGCAGAAGAAAAGGAAGAACTCAAAGCTAAAAACGGAACTGAAATCAATAAACTCGGTTTATTTACTCAGTTAAAATATGTGGAACAATGTCTGCTTGAAGGCAATCAAACTGATGAAACCGGAATGAGCAAAATAAGTGATGCTTGTCGTAAAACCGGATTGGATGATTGCTCAGGAACTTCTACTGACCCGGATGAACAAAAGAAAGAAGATAGCGTTTGTTTGTGGAAGAATGCCGTGTTAGCAATGCGCTTATATGAACAATTTATGGTTTATAACGAATATATAACATCAATGTTGCAGGAATATGAAGCTGTTCAGGCCATAAATAGTATAGCAATCATCAGAACGACAGAGGACGGTTCTTATAACGTCACGAAAACTAAAGGACAAAATGAATCTTCGGTTATGAGTGATAAAATTAAATCAGGTTTAATTCAAACAAAAGCCGTAGAAGTTAGAGATTTTAGTTTGTATGCTGATGAAACAGCCCCATTGAGCGCAGAAGATGAGGCCATATTTGAGGCTTATGAAAAAAATCTGCAATCTGACGAGAAAATCATAGTTGGAAATTTTGAGAGAACGGATAAAGTAGAAGGTCTTAAGTCTCCTTTAGAAGACAAAGAAGAAGACTTTGCAGGTTTGGCCGAACTGTCCGAAATTGAAGAAAATCTGAATACAGCAATAAATATACATAATATGAAACAAAACTTGCCGGAATATCGCAAAGTTTATAAAAATTATGATGAAATGCAAAAATATTACGACCAAGTTGTGCAAAATTTGGAAAATTCCGGAAAATGTGTTGTGAATT
This sequence comes from Alphaproteobacteria bacterium, assembly GCA_024408895.1. Lineage (GTDB taxonomy): Bacteria > Pseudomonadota > Alphaproteobacteria > RF32 > CAG-239 > RUG410. The sequence continues at coordinate 16,478 of JAKSUO010000004.1, forward strand.
TTCTATCTCCTTATTACAGCAATGCCAGTAAAATGTGGTTTGGTGATGAATGTAATTACTATGGCAACGGGATGATTTATTGTCATTACAAGCCGGAAAAAACCGTTGAACAAGTAAATTCCGGTGGAACGGAAGTAAGTCAGGGAGAGTTTGATGTATTGTGTCCGGATGATAGCAATCATATGTGTTACATTCAAAATATCCATAACAGCAAATATAATCGTGGCCTTGTCGGCTATTTGATGAATTTGTATCAGACTGTTAAAGATAATCAGGCTTCTCAAGAGGTTGAAGCTTATATAGAAACAACAGATGTCGGAAGTCCTAATAGCAATGTAACCGCAGTTGAGGTTAAACTTGAATATAAGTCAGGCGGGGAGACTGTGAGCGCAAATACGGATTCTCAAAACGCCGAGATTAAAACCGCCGGTACTTTTGACGAAGCGTATCAGCAAGCAACCGAAGAAGAAAACAATGATACCAGCGCGGTTGTAACACCAAACGGCTCTTCAACATTGCAATCTTTAGATAATTTACAAGCACAATCGGCTCCGGATGATGCGTCTGAAATGACCAATATTAAGGATTATGACGCAGCGGAGCAGGAGAAAAAAGAAGCACGAAAAGGAGAACTTTTAAACTGGTCCGTAGGTGCCGAAGTTGTTAAAGATCTTGCCCAAGATTTGACCAGTTCAACGCCTCAATTTGGTGCGGTGCAGAAACGTTTTCCGCTGTGGTATGATCAGAAAGAATATTATAATCAATATATAGATGGCAAATATACCAATATAAAAAATTATTTAAACTCCGATTCATTCTTATCTAAATTTGTTCAAGCTTCAAAGGACTTGATTTTGGAATATCCTTATCAAAATGATGATGATTTATCTGCTGAACAACAACGCCAGAATGATATAAAAAGTATAACAGATTTTTACGATGAAAATGTGAAAAAAATGTCTGAACAATCTTCTGTGGAACAAGAATTTGCAAAGGCGGATGATTTGAAAAAATCTAAGAGATTGGAATTGGAAAAGTCAGTGCAAGCGATTAGAACATCAATCCATGAGCAGCATAAAAAAATAGATATTTTAAATAAACAAATCAGCATATTAAATCGTGTTCTGAATAATCAGGAAGACAGTGTCATGAATTCGGAGAGTATGCGCACATATGCAGAAGACGGCCTTGAATATTCTGAAAAAATGTATGCCGATCGAGGGATAGATCCGGCGCAGTCCACACAAAATAAAACATTCCAAAAAAATAAGGATGATAGCGAGGATAATAAAGGTAATGCTGAGCGGGTATTGTCTGAAGTTGAATTGTCAAACAATATTCCGGAATTAGAGAAACAGGTAGAGCAAGCTAAAGAGAAAATTGAAAAATTGCAGGAAGATGAAGATAAGGCCCGTTCTGATTATGTTTTAGCCATAAGTAATTTGGAAGAAGATAACAGAATCAAAATGGAAGAACTGCAACAGCAAGATGCAACTAATAAAGATTTATTGTCTGCCATAGAAGGAGTAGCAACTGAAATTACTCCGGCCGGTATTATCAAGCAAGCAATGGATTGTATGCGCGCGTATGCCGTGCAACAAGTGGAAAAAGCTCAGGAAGAATTGGAAACTTTGAAAGATAATGAAGAGCTTTATTATGCCGCATATGCCGATAAAGTTATGAATATTCATAAAAAATTGATGAAAAAAATAACTTCCGTTTCGGTTACGGATCTTAATAACACATGTCCGGTTTTCGGCACTTTGAGTGATCTTGGTTTGACTAAGGGTTTGGATGAATTATTGGGCAATGTATTTTCAATGCTTGATGATGTGTGCGACCAAAATGTTTGTTTGAAACAAGATAGTGATTATTTTGTTGGCATTGTTGCTAAAAAACGTGATTTCACGGCTCCGAAGTCACCTATGAATTTCATCTCCGCTCCGGCTCGGGAAATATTG
>JAKSUO010000040.1 GCA_024408895.1 Alphaproteobacteria bacterium
TTTCAACAAATTATTGATACGTCCAATGATGATAAAAATGTGGCGGCTCGTTTTTATGACAAAGCCGTCAAAACCGATGCCGTAACCGAAAACGGTTTGCCGGTGTTTAAAAATGTAACTTATGTGGAAATTCGGCTCAAAGATAATTCCACCGAAGTATTTAATCAACCGGCGACAGAAGCGAAAATTAAGCGTTTCCCGCGTGAATATGCTTTATATAAACTTTCAAAGGAACAAATAAAAGACGGCACACCGTTGGAACAGTTTGCTTTTATGACAGCGGCCGAAGTGGCAACTTGCAAAAATCGCGGAGTGTTTACCGTGGAATCTTTAGCCGGTTTGTCTGAGGATAATGTTAAAGATTTATGCTTGCAAAATGAGCATAAATTAGCTTGCATTTTCCTCAAAAACGCCAAGGAAAATTCGGCCGTTGCCGAGTTCGCGCGTCGTGAAACGTCCTATAAAGAAGAAATTGCAGCCTTAAAAGATAAATTGTCAACAATGCAACAAGAGCTGAACTATTGCCGAGGCAAGAAAAAACACTACCAAAAAGGAGAATGAAAATGAAAACTATTTTGGAAATATGCTGCGAAGTTGCCGATTTGGCAGCGGTAAAGCGTCCTAATAATTTATTTGACCCCCATAGCCAATCGGAAAGTATTTTTTTAAGTGTCGCAAAATCGGCTTTGGACAGTATGCTGCGCTATGGTGATTGGCAAGAATTAACAAAAGAAGGATGTTTAATAACCGTTGAGGGCAAAACATCTTATCCGATTTATGATTTTGTACCGGATTTCTATTGTTTGCTGAATAATACAATTTTTATCAAAGATGGACATGAACGTATTATTGGTTCTATAACTCCTGAACAATGGATGAATGATAAATATTTTTGTTGTGCAGGCACAGAAATAAAATTCATCATTCAAAACGGGCGTTTTGTTTTTTTGAACGAACCGCCGTGCGGTGTTAAAATTGTTTTTCAGTACCGTTCCAATAATATCGTTTGGGATTTTAATACATTGGAAGAAAAAAATGCTTTAACTGCCAATACTGATGTGCCGATTTTTGATGAGTATCTGGTTAAATTGAATATTTTGTGGCGTTGGCTGAAACGCAGCGGTTTGGATTATGCCGAAGAATTCAACGAATATGAAAGGGAACTTAAAAAGCGTTTCGGTAGTGGTCTGGCAACTAAAAATATCAATTTGGCAACCAATCAATCAGAGGAAGGAGGTGTTATAATCAATGCAATCAAGATTAACAATCAAGCGGAATAATTCTTTAAGCTATACATTATCTTCTCCGATTAATGGTTTAAATTTTCGTGATAATTTAACAGATATGAATGGCGCGTACGCCATAACGATGGATAATTATATTCCGTTGGATACAAAAGTTGCTTTGCGCAAAGGATACGTTTTATATGTTCCGTTTGAAACAGATGTGCGGACTTTGGTGTCTTATAACGCTGGCATGCAGTCACGTTTTTTTGCGGTATCTGGGCATAAAATATGGAACATAACGTCTGCTGTTTCGCCCGGTGCTTACGATGATATTACATTATCCGAAGATAACTGTCAAACCGCTCAATATAAAAATTATTTGTATTTTGTTAATGGCATGGATGTTCCGAAAGTGTATTACATTGATAATCAAAATGAAGAACACTTGGAAAATTGGGGATTTTCCGCGGAAGGTTTGACGCCGTCTTCAATTGTGAATGTCAGTGTTTCAAAGCAACGTTTGTGGTTTATAGAAAAAGGCTCATTGCGTGTTTGGTATCCGGAGGCGGCCGGTAATATTTCCGGCACATTAAATTGTTTTGATTTTGCGCAGGTTTGCCGTTTCGGTGGTCATCTGGTAGCTGTGGCTAACTGGACACAGGACGGCGGGCAGGGAATTGATGACTTAACGGTTTTTATAACATCTGAAGGTGAAGCGTTAGTATATTCCGGTTCTGACATAAACAATGCGGATGATTGGAAACTGCGCGGTTCATTCAAAATAAGCCGACCGATCGGGTATAAATGTATTGTGCCGTATCAAGGTGATGTCGTGATTATTTCCGAAGACGGTTATATTCCTCTGTCTAAGGCTCTGCCTATTGACAAAGCCAATGCTTCTCAGGTGGCGTTTAGCGATGCAATTCGTGGCTTAGTTTTGGAGAGGACGGTAAATTATGCGTCTAAAGTCGGTTGGCAGGGAATTATTTATAGTCGTGGCGGTTACGGTATTTTTAACGTGCCGATTGCCAATCAATTTGAGCAACACGTTATTAACGTCAATACCGGCGCATGGTGTCGTTTTACCAATATCCGCTCTTTGTGTTGGGGTGAATTTCAAAAGCGTATCTATTTCGGAGCCGATAACGGCGTGTATTTATTTGACGAAGGATATTCGGATAACGGCAGGCATATTGTCGGGGTGATTGAGCAGGCTTACAATAATTTGGGAACGAATATGCTTAAAAAAATTCAACTGCTGAATCCGCGCGTGAAGTCCAGTTCGCGTTTTTCTTTGGTGATATATACCAATATGGACATGGAAAAGCGCGATATTGATTATATGGAAAACATCGGCACAACAGGAAACACTAAATGGAATGTGGCAAAGTGGTCAAGTTATATGCAACCATCAGGTGCTAAGTGGGAAATTTCCGGCGGCACAACAATCCGCAGTCAATGGATAGCCAATTCTTCTACCGGTTATAAGGCCAGCATTGTTTTTAAGACCAAGACCAAAGGCAATATGATTGAATGGTACGAAACCGGTATTCGTTATGAAACGGGGAGTGGAGTGCTATGACGGATTATGTGGAGATTTTGCCGGACATATCGGAAGACATCACCCATTGGATTTGTCGCGGTTTAAATACCGGAGAAAGTTGGATAGGCAAACACATTACCTATGGCTTTGCATTGGGCAATAAAATGCTCGGCGGGCTGATTTTCAATGATCTCAGATTCAATCATGATGTGTGGTGGACCATTTATGCCGAAGACAAGCGTTGGTGTAATCGCAATGTTTTAAGAAAAATGTTTGCGGCGGCATTTATTGATATGAGGTGTCGCCGCATTAACGTTTTAATTGAAACAGACAACCTCAACAGTATAAATCTGGTTAAAAGACTTGGATTTAAGCAAGAAGGGTTATTAAGGCAATATACGGAAAACGGACACGATTGTTATTTGTTCGGAATGTTAAAGCAAGAGTGTCCATGGTTAAAAATGAAAGGAAAAGAAAATGAGTAAATCTATCGGAAGAATGTTCAGTCCGGGATCAACAAGTAATTACGGATATGAAAATAACTATTTAAACTATCTTAAAAATTATAATACATACGATTATGACCAAACCGCAAATAATATGGCGGCAAAGGCTTATGATATGAGCAACAATCTGAATGCAATGCCTGAATATCAATTCGGAGTTGAAAATGGTGATGCGGTGCGTCAACGTGCCGAAAACGCGACATATCAGGCTTATGTTGATAAACTGACACCGATATATCAGCAACAGAATGTTGATTTGAGTAATCAGTTGATAAATCAGGGCATACCGGTCGGCAGCGAGGCTTATATCCGTTCAATGCAGAATTTGCAGAACAATCAGAACACAGCGCTGAATCAGGCGGCATATCAAAGTGTTTTGAATGGACAAGATGCATATTCGCAGTCATTGGCCGACAATTTGCGTGTGGCTCAGTTTAATAATAACGCTCGCCAAAGTTATATAGATCAAATTCGCACATTATTGGGTAACTCTGTTTCCGGCTATGATAATATGATGAATTTGTATAATACGCAAAACGGAATACAGGCACGAAAATCTGCGGATATGCAACAAGGATTAAATAATTTCAACACAATTCTGAATAATGGCATATCGGCGATTGGTAAGGTGCTTTGATAATAAAGATTATGGGTTGTCAGTAATGACAGCCCATAATTTAAACATAAATAAAACGGATATCATAGAAAATTCGGTTTATTGTGCAACATATTGCATATATACTCTCACACCTATCCATAAGCAAAATCCGCCCATTAAACCGGCGCAAACATCATCACACATAACGCCATAGGCATTTTTTACATTTCTATCAAACCATTTAACCGGCCCCATTTTGCAAATATCAAAAAAGCGAAATGCCGCAAAGCCGAACAAATAAATCCACCAATTTTGTGCATTTTGATATAATAAGTTGTCAGCCACAAATAAAAAGGTTAAGAGCTGTCCGACAACTTCATCAATGACAACCATTCCCGGATCTTTATCTTGCTGATTTTTAATTAGTTCGTGTGTTGCCGGTGTTCCGATAACAAAAATCAGCACGGAAGCAATAATGACGGCATAAACCCCGCCGAAAAAGCACAGTATGAAAGCTAAAGGAAGCGTGCCAAGTGATCCGACCGTTCCCGGAGCTTTTGGGGATAAACCCAAGCCGCCGTATGTGGCAATTAAAAAAGCAAGTTTTTTAGACATGATAATCCTTTCAGTATAAAATATTTATATGCAAGACTTTATAAATTGGCAATTGATATTATATTTTTTGCACAAAGTTAAACAATGTGTTTTGCTTTATATGTATTTTGTAAAAGGAGAAAAAAAATGATTTTGAATAAAACAGCTTTATTACTCACTATTATCGGTGGTATCAACTGGGGCTTAGTGGGGGTTTTTGGATTTGATTTGGTGAAGTTTTGTTTTTCTTTCTTACCGATATTAATTACGGTTGTGCAAATATTAGTCGGAATTTCGGCATTATATGTGTTATATGCATATATGTTCAAATAAACAGCACTAATGATAAAAGAAAGTCTCCTATTGTTAATTTAATAGGAGACTTTTTCATTTGATAAATCCAAAAAAAACTTGTTCTTAACGAGATTTTCGTCATAATGCAGGTATAAAATGCAATAGCTTTGAAGGAATGGAAATGTACGATATTTTAAAAACAATCAATGGTCCGGAAGACGTTAAAAAACTTAATAAAAAACAGCTTGAAACACTGGCCGATGACATCAGAGAAGCTCTGTTTAACCGCCTAACAAAAATCGGCGGGCATTGTGGGCCTAATTTTGGTATTGTGGAAACTTCAATAGCTCTGCATTATGTGTTTAATTCGCCGGAAGACAAGTTTGTTTTTGACGTGTCACATCAAAGCTATTCGCATAAGATGTTGACGGGACGTAAGGCAGGGTATATTGACGATGCGCGTTTTAGTGAAGATTCAGGCTATACAAACCCTAAGGAAAGTGAACACGATTTGTTTAATATAGGACATACATCAACATCAATATCACTGGCTTCAGGCTTGGCAAAAGCGCGTGATTTGAAAGGGCAAAAGTATAATGTGATTGCGTTGATAGGAGACGGCTCACTTAGCGGCGGTGAGGCACTTGAGGCATTGGATTTTGTTGGTTCGGATTTAAATTCAAACTTAATTATTATTGTTAATGATAATCAGCAATCAATTGCCGAAGTTCATGGTGGAATTTATCAGCATTTAGCTGAATTACGCCGAACAAAAGGAAGCTCTGACAACAACTTTTTTAAATTGCTCGGGTTTGATTATATCTATGAAGAAAACGGCAATGATATTGAGGCGATGATTAAGGTTTTGCAAAAAGTGAAAGACACAAATCATCCGGTTGTGGTGCATATCAACACCCAAAAAGGCAAAGGTTTTGAGTTGGCGGAAAAAAATCGCGAGGTATGGCACTGGTGTATGCCGTTTGACAGAGAAACCGGTCGTTTGAATGTAACGTTTCCGACAGAAAGTTACACCGGCCTTACAACTCAATATATTATGAATAAAGCAAAATCCGATAAAGACTTTGTTGTCATTACACCGGCAATGCCTATGACTGCCGGTCTGTCTCCTGATTTACGTCAACAGCTTGGTGCTCAATATATTGATACCGGTATCACCGAAGAACATGCCGTAGCAATGGCATCAGGTATTGCTAAAGCCGGCGGCAAGCCTGTTTTGGTGACAAATGCCACGTTTATCCAACGTGCATATGACCAAATTTCACAAGATGTATGTATTAATAACAGTCCGGTTACAATTTTGCTGGACTACTCTTCATTTGCCGGCTTAACCGATATGACACATCTGGGGATTTTTGCGATTGCAGCATTTTCTAATATTCCGAACTTAGTTATATTGGCTCCGACAAGCAAAGAAGAATATTTGAATATGCTTGATTGGTCGGTTGAACAAAAAGAACATCCGGTAATGATTTTAATTCCCAGTAACGCAGTTACTTCGCGGATGGCAGATAAAAATTTCAATGCCATAAACACTTATAAGGTTGAACAAGCCGGAGAAAAAGTTGCAATTTTGGCTTTAGGGGATTTTTATCAACGCGGTGAAGAACTGGCGCAAAAAATTACTGAAGAACTTGGTTTTAATCCAACTCTTATCAATCCGCGCTTTGCCTCCGGTGTGGATGAAAATCTTCTTGAAAAATTAGAAAAAAATCATCAAATTGTCATCACATTGGAAGATGGGGTTTTAGAGGGCGGTTTTGGACATAGAATAGCGGCTTTTTATGCCGATAAAAATATGAAAGTCAAAAATTATGGACTTAAAAAAGAATTTTACGATCGCTATAATCCGCAAAAATTGTTGCAACAACTCGGTATGACTTCAGATCAAATTGTTGCGGATATTAAAAAAATATTATAAAAGGATAAAACCGGTGAAAAAAATAATTATCTTGTTGGTAATATGCTTGGCGTTTAGTCAGACGTATGCTTTTAATTGGCGTGTATTTGAATTTGACAGCGATAATCGTGCTGATATCCAAGCCCGACAACGTGGTAATAGGCACAGTCAGTCATCTTATGCTGTTAAACAAGAAATGCTTGAAAAAATATATTATGACCATCGGCGCACTCTATATTGCGGTGCGGAATTTACCCGATATAAGCAGATTATAAAACCTCAAGGTTTTAAGTTGCCAAATGTCAAAAAGGCAGACTTTCAAGTATATGAAATAACGGCTGAAGAGTTGGCTCGCAAGGCAGAGCGTATGGAATGGGAACATATTGTTCCGGCTAATAATTTCGGTAAAACTTTTAAAGAATGGTCTTTCGGGCATAATAATTGCGTTTCGCGCAAGGGAAAAAAATTTAAGGGCAGACGGTGTGCCGAACAAGAAAGCGAAGAATTTCGTTATATGTATGCCGATATGTATAATTTATACCCGTCAATCGGAGCGGTTAATTATCTCAGATCCAATTTTAATTTTACACAATTTGACAGTCGTTTACCAAACACTTTTGGCACATGTGCCTTAAAAATTTCAAAAAATAAAGCGGAGCTTGTTGATGATGTTAAGGGCTTGATTGCGCGCACCTATCTTTATATGCAACAAACTTATCCTCGTTATAGTATCGGTGAGCCGATGTATGGCATTTTATTGGCTTGGGCGAAAAAATATCCGGTTACCGCTTGGGAATGTCGGCGCGCATATCGCATTGAAAAAGCGCAAGGCAATGCCAATAATATTGTTAAAAAAGATTGCGTGGTGCAAAATATGTACCACAACTGATTTATTTTGCTCCTGATTGAGAATTGTAAAATACTGATTTATCTTCAATGTCGTTGTATATCTGATTGCCGAGCGCAACCAATTGATTGCGATAGGAAATGCTTCGTTCGTTTGTGAGCCACTCTGCCGGCAGTGTTGCTTTTGACATCAATATTAAAAGACTCTGTGCAAGAGTTTGATATACATTATACTTTTGCAAACCTTGTCTAATTTTACTAAAGGTGAAATACAACGATTTTATATCATCAATTTCATTAACGCTTGAAGCATTGTTTCGGGCATAGCGATATAGATACAGCCTGTCGGTAATATAGCCGATACGCTGAGCTAAAACAAGAGCCATGGTTATAAAATAAGAATCGTTGTGGTGCGCAATATTATCAAATTGTAAATCATTATCTTTAATTAATGACGTTCTGATAAGTTTGTTCCATACATATTTGCGAATAAGGAACAAAAATTCATTAGGTATATCTTTATGCGAGAAAATCGTCAAACCTTTTTTACGCAAAAGATTATAATCAAGTCCAACTTTTTCATCTACAATTTCATACGGTACATAGGTATTTTCCGGAACATGGAAAACTTCCGCTAAACAGATTGTAACGTCCAAATTACTATGCTGTGCGCAGTTATATAATTTTTCCAACATTTGCGGATACATTTTATCATCAGAGTCCACAAAAATAGTGTATTTTCCGCGAATGTGTCGTATTCCTTCGTTTCGTGCATTGCCGGCCCCGTTGTTGTTCTTTAAATTTATTAGTTTAATACGGCTGTCTTTTTGTGCAAAATTTTCCATAATTTTTAAGGAGTTGTCGGTAGATCCGTCGTTAACCAGAATAAGCTCAAAATCCTTAAATGTTTGGTTTAAGACAGCGGAAATACTTTCGTTCAAATATTGTTCGGTGTTGTACACCGGCATTACGACAGAAATTTTAGGCTTACCGAACACAAATAAATATAGGCAAAATAGCAAAACAACGCCTGTAATCACTGCCGTTATATATAAAAACAATGGATGAAACAGAGATGATAATTTTTTCATGAAAATACCTTTATCATAGGATTAACAGCGCTCAGCGTATATTTGAAATTAAAAAAAGTCAAGGAAATTCTATGACAATGCTTCCTTATATAACTAAATATTAAAGACAAGCATTTGCTACGTAAAAACAAGAGCTATATATTGACTATATGATAATTTGTGTTATATCCAAAACATCCGATGAACACGTATGAAGCTGTATAATAATTTGAGATGAGGAGTGAACCAATGACAATGTGGGTTATAATAATGTGGGTAACAATAGTTTTTGTCATTACATCACTTTTTTACATCAGTGCAAGAGTACCTAATTTGCTTGATGTCGGCAGTATAGCCGAATGGGGTAAATTCAAACAATTTTCATTGGGATTGTTAATATCTTTGGGTGTTACAGCTGTTGTTATGCTTTGTGTAAATTTTGTAAATGCGATTGTCTGTGTGATTTATGTGGCAATGATTTGGGCTGTGAGTGATTTTACTTTTTGGATTATAGAAAAAGTAGGACACGTTACATTTGAGCATTATTATGCCGGTTGGATTGCATTGATTATCAGCATTATAGCTTTGAGCGCCGGTTGGTATTTTGCCCATCATGTATGGCAAACAAATTATGAGTTAAAGACAACCAAAGAAGTGCCGAGCTTAAAAATTGCCATGTTTGCCGACTCACATCTTGGAACAACATTTGATGAAAAAGCCTTTTCCAAACATTTAAGAGAAATTCAAGCACAAAATCCGGATATATTGGTGATTGTCGGGGATTATGTTGACGACGGAACTTCACGAGAACAACTTATAAATATGACCCGTCCTTTAGGACAACT
>JAKSUO010000041.1 GCA_024408895.1 Alphaproteobacteria bacterium
CCTTATACTGCAGCTCTTGATTATACCTTTGGTGCTGCTGCTACTGAAAAGAGCAGTAATGTGGGTGAGATTAAGGTCCTCGAGGAACGTCGTGTTGTTGACCATGGCTTTGAAAAGACTAAGAAGTCTTTCACATCAACGGCCATGACTTGCGAAACGGTACATTTCGTACTGTGGAGCGACGGAACTCGTGAGGAAAGCCACCACAAGTGGGTTACTCCTCGTTCTCTCAAGAACGGCGAAAGCTTTTCTAAGGTATGTGCTGATAACACGAACCGCACTTCTAGACCATCTATGGAGACCAAGTCTTCTCAGAAGACTTATAAGGATTCAGAGGGTGGAAGCTGGAGTGGTATAGAGGAAAACTCCGCAATCTCCGCAACAGTGGAGTTCAACGGAGCTTCTAATGCCAGTTTGGCATGGACAGCCTTGGAAATGAATTCGGTCACCTTGAAGGTGGACGAAGACGTTCTCGAATTCGGCCGTGATGGCTACAACTTCAATCTCAATCCGACGTTGGGTGGATCAACCAAGAGTGGCGACTATAAGGTATATCCTTATACTGCAGCTCTTGATTATACCTTTGGTGCTGCTGCTACTGAAAAGAGCAACAACACCGGTACCATCAAGGTGCTTGAGGAAACTCCATTCTTCCCAGAAGAGTGGGGCAAACTTGAAAAGGTGATTGCTACCACAACCCTCTCAGAGGATGCGAAGGACTGGGATTATGTTTGGAGCTTGCATTTCCATAATGCAAGTACCGGCAAGTACTACGTCCTTCCAGTAATTCTCATAAATGAGGATCCGGACACACCTGTCTGGAACTTCTCACAGGTTGAAAGTTGCAGCAAGGCAGACTACGACCTTTATAATGGTGCATACTATTACAAAGGCGTAAAAAATGCCGTCGCATCAGACGAGCGTGAGTGGATGCAGTGGGCTATGACAAGTTCCACTGCATATGGAACGATAAAGTATCGCACAGCGATGTCCAAGAACTGGGATGCTCCTAGTTATGTTAACGGACACCCGACTGTTTTCACGAAGAGATATGCTTTCTCAATTGAAAACGGTCGCTTGTTCGCCAGCGATACGTACTCTGAAAAGAGGATTACTGACAGCCATTGTGTGAACGGTGGTTGGAAGTAGGTTCTTTTCTGTTGTTGCCGGATTTACAAAAATGCAAAATCCGGCAACAACTAAAGATTTTTAACAAAATTAATATTAAATAATTCAATTAATATGAAAAAAGTATTATCATTAATAGTAGCCATAATGGCAGCAGGAATGTTCGTAACCGCAAATGCTCAAAGAGTTTTGCTTGTTGACCGCAGTTCAGCCGCAGTTGATAGCCTGAGAAAAGGCTTCAGCGATGCTGAAATAACGGGGCAAAAGTCGTTCTACGCCGACTTAGGCATGATTTCTGACGGAAACGCCACAATGCCTATAAAGGCGGTCTCTCAGGGCAAGGGCTATCAGGCAGTCTCCTTTGGCTTTAGCCTCCTCGGGGGGGAATTGTTCGGAAAGGACATTACCCCAACGGCAGGCATTAACCTGTCGTACTCTTACAGGAAGGTTCGCTTTTCTGTAGAGGGTACTGTCGGGATTGGTCATCCGGACGAGCTGTCTGACGACCAAGACAAGTTCTTGGAGTTTAATGGCTTTGGCGACCTCATGATTGAGCTTGCAAAATCCCGCAACCTGAAACACCAGTTCCTCATGGGTGGCTACGCTACCTTCAAAACGGGGAAAAACTCCGTTAAAATTGAGGACGAAGATGGCATTTTCTATGATAAAACCCAGGCCTTCAACTTCGGCGGTGGTTTGAGTATGTCTTACATCTACTCCCCGAAATGGAGTAAGGTGTATCATATGGTTCAGCTCCGTTGCGGGTTGAATCATAAATTGCATACGGAAAAGGAATTTGCCCCCGAATCAGAGAACACTGAGTTCTCTTTTGGAGGCAAAAAAGCCTACATCCAGGTCGGCGTCAGCTACAAGCTGATGTTTGGTATTGGGAAAAGGCACAAAAAGCTGTACAACTCATCCCTAAGGATGAGTGAAAAGCAAATTAACTCACTGGTGGGGATAAAATAGTCCTTACCAGTGACAATACTTGAAAAGAGGCAGTGCTCTACATTCTCCGCGTTTTATTGCGCCAGAGAATGTAAGCACTGCCTTTGTTTATGCCGAGACCTGTTTGGTGATATTTGCTATAATTAATAAAAAAAACTCCCTTGCGGGAGTTCGTATTGGAGCGGATGAGGGGAATTGAACCCCCGTTATAAGCTTGGGAAGCTTCTATTCTACCATTGAATTACATCCGCATTTATGCTCTCTTTTAACCCATATTTTGAGATTTGACAAGCATAAATTTTAAATCTTTCCGGAAGCTCAACTATAAATATTGCTCAACCGCCTTTACAATTTTTTCAGCTGTTATGCCGAAATGTTCGTAAACTTCTTCGCCTTTACCCGAAGCACCGAAACCGTTTATTGCAATGATTTTGCCGGTCAGCCCGACATAACGTTCCCAACCAAAAGGCGAACCGGCTTCAATCGCAATGCGCGGTGCTTCGCCCAAAACCGCTTGCTTGTATGCCGCAGATTGCGCATCAAAAAGTTCACAGCACGGCATAGATACAACATTAACCGCCACACCACGCGCGGCAAGCTGTTTTTGCGCCGAAACCGCTATGGCAACTTCCGTGCCGGTGGCAATCAGAGTGGCTTTCAGAACCCCGCTCGCCGCCGATATAATATACCCACCTTTGGCCGTTAAGTTTTCCGAACTCTCTGTTCTTAAAGTTGGCACGCTTTGACGTGAGAGCGCCAAAATGCTCGGCGTTTGTTTGCTTGTAATCGCCAACTGCCACGCTTCTGCCGTTTCAACAACATCACACGGACGAAAAGTGTTGATGTTCGGCATGGCGCGATATGACGCCAAATGCTCAATCGGTTGATGTGTCGGACCATCTTCACCCACACCAATTGAATCGTGTGTCAAAACATAAATCACACGCACACCCATCAACGCCGCCAAACGCATTGCTGGGCGCATATAGTCTGAAAATACAAAAAATGTGCCACCATACGGAATAACACCACCATGCAATGCTAAGCCGTTCATAATTGCTCCCATTGCGTGTTCTCTGATTCCATACATAATGTTGTTGCCGCTATAATCGGCAGCCGTGATGGTTTTCATGCCATTTACAAAGGTCAAATTAGATGCCGCTAAATCGGCAGAACCACCAACAATTTGCGGAATGTTTGAAACAATTTTTTCCAAGCACATTTGCGAAGCCTTGCGAGTGGCAACTTTGGTCTGCTCGTTTATGGTTTGAATTTTTAACTCGTTTAATTCTTTATCCCAATTTTGCGGCAATTCATTGTTAATATAAGCCGTAAATTCGGAATTTTTTGCCGCTTTATCTTTCCATTCGCCGTATTTTGCCGCAGATTTCTGACCGGCGGCACGCCACGTCGCAATTGTTTCATCCGGAATAATAAACGGATCGTATTCCCAGCCAAATTGCTTTTTCATTAAAGCCAATTCTTCCGCACCTAACGGCGAACCGTGAATCTTTGAGGTGCCTTGCTTGTTCGGCGCGCCGAATCCAATGGTTGTTTTGCAGGCAATTAAAGTCGGCTTAGAGGATTGTTGCGCTTGTTCTATGGCGGCAGAAATTTCATCGTAGTCATGTCCGTTAATGCTAATCACGTTCCAACCGACAGCCTTGAAACGCTCGGTTTGATTGGTTGCGTTGGATTTGTCAACAGTGCCGTCAATCGTGATGTTATTGTTGTCCCACAACACAATAAGTTTGTTTAACTTCCACAGACCGGCAAGCGAAATCGCTTCTTCCGAAATGCCTTCCATTAAACAACCGTCACCGCAAATAACGTAAGTGTAGTGATTGCATAAGTCATTGCCAAATTTTGCATTAATCACACGTTCGGCCAAAGCCATGCCAACAGCGGAAGATATACCTTGTCCAAGCGGTCCGGTGGTCATATCAATTCCGGCTAAGTGTCCATACTCGGGATGTCCGGCGGTTTTAGAACCCAACTGACGGAAGTTTTTGATGTCTTCCAAAGAAATATCCGGATAACCTAATAAATAAAACAAAGAATACAAAAGCATAGAACCGTGACCGGATGATAAAACAAAGCGATCGCGATCAAACCAACGCGGCTCATCCGGATTGATATTTAAATATTTTCCGAATAAAACAGCGGCAACATCAGCCATGCCAAGCGGCATTCCCGGATGTCCGGAGTTGGCTTTTTCAATAGCTTCGGCACTCAAAAAACGAATGGCATTGGCCATTTGCTGCAGTTTTTGGTTGTTTAAACTCATAATATTCTCCTTTAATTTTTTTCAAATAATGCCGTTAATTCAAAATGATTGGTATATACAAACTGGTCTGTCATAGTTATGCTTTGCAATTTATAACCGCCGGCAATCAAAGCATTTGCGTCATTTATAAATGTATGCGGATTGCAGGAAATCGCAATCACTTTTTGTGGCTTATCCGCCGAATTCATCGCGGCAATTTGCGCAACTTGAGAGCTTGCACCGGCACGCGGCGGATCAAATAATATAATGTCAAATTCTTTCAATTCTTCACTGTCAAACGGATATTTGAACAAGTTTTTTTGCACAATCTTAATATTAGGCAATGTTAAGGCATTGATGGTTTTTTGAAAAGAATCCAATAAATCAGGCGCCGAATCGGCAGACGTAATTTTGTTTTTAATATTTTGCGCCAACGGATAAGAAAATGTGCCAATTCCACAGAATAAATCGGCAATTTTTCCGGAGCTGTTGCCTATATAACGCATTACACTATCAACTAAAGCCTGCTGTCCGGCACTTGACGGTTGCAAAAACGTGCCGGCCGGAATAAAAACATTCAAACTATTGATGTTGACAACCGGCTTTGCTTTTTCAACAATGGTTTCCGGTTTGCCGTTTTGAACTTTTACCGAAAAACGAATTGATGAAACGCTGTTTTGCATAAAATCACTGATGAGCAACCGGTGCTCTAGGGAAATATTTGTTGAAATTTCAAGCAAAATATCAACACCGTTTGCCGCCTCAATGAGCCAGATATCTCCCTGCGTAATGCTTGAAGTTTGCAGCTTGTTTTTGATTTTTGAAGTTGTCTTAATGCGGCAAAAATCAGTTAAAAATATTCTGACGTCCGGTAAAATGTTGTTCAAATTTTCTGTAAGAGACAGGCATTTTTCTATATCCGCAATTTCATGACTTTGGGCAGCATTAAAGCCAAAAATCAGTTTTCCTTTTTTGTAAGAAAAAGTCATTTCGGCACGGCGCCGATTGCCGTCAGCAATGAAAATCGGCTGGTCGGTTGTTACGTTTTTTTGGTGTATATGCGCAAGAATTTGATTAAAAGTTTCAATTTTATTTTTACGATAACTTTCAGTATCCATATATCTGAGCGGGCATCCTCCGCATATTTGCTGATAAGGGCAATTTGACATTGGGCTTTACCTATAAAATTTTGTTTTCATAACTGTCAAGCAAAGAAATTTCTTCGTTGTCTTCATTTTGAAATACCGGATGAATATTGCGGTTTTTAGGAGTGCTCTTTTTAGCTGTTTTTTTAACCGCTTCCTCATCATACACGGCAATTTGATTACGTCCCCTGTTTTTGGCCAAATACATTGCATCATCCACTTGGCGCAACAAAACTTCTAAACTGGCCGTTTTTTCGGAAGAAACAACTCCGATACTAACGGTAATTTTTATGCTGTTGCCGTTGTCATCAGGAACGGATGAATCGGCGATAACCGAACGCAACCTTTCAGCAACCAGGGATGCCGCCTGAGAGCCTGCGTTGTTAAGATATATCACAAATTCTTCGCCTCCAAACCGAGAGACTACGTCTTCTTCGCGCAGAGAATTACGGCACAAATCAGCTAAATGAATTAAAACACGGTCACCGCTTTTGTGTCCGTATGTATCATTGATATTTTTAAATTTATCGGCATCTAACAGCAACAAGCCAAAATTTTGTTGTTTGCGGATACACTCATTGATTTTTTCCGGCACAACTTTTTCAAAATAGCGACGGTTCCATGCTTTGGTCAACGGATCTTTATCAACCTGACTTTGCATTTTATCTTCGCGTTCGTGGCGCAGGGTTATGTCTTGAAATGCCATATATAAAACAATTTCGTTGTTATATTCTATTGGTTTTGCCGACACAGAAAGCCAGAACGGAGTGGCGTTGACAAGGTTGCACACCATTAAATCAAAATCTTCAACTTCATGATTTTTTTCCAAAATATTAAAAAATTCACCGCGATTCTTTTCATCTACAAAAAAATCGCTGATTTCGTAATAAGCCAGTTCTTTTTTGGTAATTCCAAAAATTTGACCGGCTTTATTGTTTATTAATATCGGTTTGTTGTTTGTCAGCCGGGAAATGACAATCGGAAAAGGTGACAAATCTATCATTGTGTTGGTCTGGATGTTGAGCTTATCTATTGCGTTCCAGCTTTTTTGCAATTCGGATTGATAAATATTAAACTTTAAGAAAATAACGGCAGCGACAAATACATATATCCATAGTTTGTTGAATAAATTTAAATTCAACCAGCCGTATTTTACAAAACAGGAAGATACAACCAATTTTCCTAAAAGAATGAATATGGAAACACACAACAAAACACTTCCCGTTGAACGATTGTTGTTAAAGTGAAACAAGCTGCTGATAAACAATAAACCAATGCCGAGAAGAGTAAATATCGGGCTGATATAATAGCCGCGTCCGCTGTCGTAGTCCAAAAAAGAAAAATAAACACAAGCCGTTAATCCGAATGACACATAAAGCGTGAGCATTTCTTTATTTGCCAAAGTATTACTGTATAATTCGGCCGCCGCATTAATCCATAGTGTGGAAGTCAATAATGATAATAGCATAATCACAAACGTGACAAAGTTAAAATTCAAACCGATCTTATAAAGTAAATGCTCGTGAGCGGATAAATAGGTTAAAAGTACAAGTATCAAGCCGCCTATCTGAAATAACAATAAGCCGCGATAATATTTATAGTCTCTGACTAAAAAAACGGCGGCAATACCCAAAAACAGGGATAAAAAGCCGAACAACACATTATAATCAGAATAAAAAATGTTTGCATTTAACATTATTGCACCATATACTAGTTATGATTTCATTTTATACCGAAATATTATAAAAACAAATATTATTTAAAAAAAATAGTGAAAAAATTTTTTTATGGTATAAACTGAAATAAACAGATTATTTTAAGGATTGAAAAATGGTATATAAAGTTCCAGATCATTATAGCTATAAATTCAAGTTTGATATTGATAAACTTCCGGCTATGCAAAAAGATAAAATTTCGTATGGTCTCACGATTTGGGGATTGGTTTTCGGATTATTGTTTGTTTTTATCGGGGGGTATGAAATTTTTGCTTATTTCTTTGCCGGCGGTAGCGAGGAACAATATGATTTTAATTTGCCGGCACAGATGTCTTCGGCGGATATTGCTTTTCACCGCTATTCTTTTGATACGTTTCTGATTATTTTCGGGCTGCTGATTATCGGGTTGGCGGTTGTCGGTATGTCGCGCTATAAAGAAGTATTTTTTGATGGCAATAAAATTAAAATAACGCACAAGCCGCTGTTTGGACCGGTTATGAAAGAAACAGAAGATTTATACAATTATTTGGGCGTTTTGCTGAAGGTGGAATACTATCAATTCGGTATGATAAATCGCAATCGCTATATTGTTGAGCTGTACCATAAAGAAAAAAATAAGAGAGTGCCGCTTTATATTTCCACCAACGGAAACAATATACGCAAAATTTGGGAAAGCTATGCGGCAAAACTTAAAATGCCGGCACTGTTTATGACCGATCACGGCTTGGTTTCGCGGCATCATCTTGAACTTGATAAAACTTTGAAAGATATGTCAAAGCGTTGGCATTTAAATGCGCTGTATCGTGAAGAAGAGCATATTCCGACTTCAGTCAAATATTACAGCAAGCCTGATAAGGTTATTTTGAAAGAAAGACGCTTATTTTTTGATATATATACCATTTTGGCTTTCCTCGGCGTTTTGATTTTGGGGGCGCTGGCTGTTTATGCCGCTCGTAATTATCAAGTGATTTTATCATACATAAGCTTATCGTGGTTTATTTCGCTATTCGCGGTTTGTATGTTTGTGATTTTTATATCGTTCATTGTAATTTTCAGCAAAGATGTTCTCATCATACGCAAAGATGAGGTCGTTCTCGGGCATAATATATCATTTTTAAGGTTGGATGCCGAGTTTATGAAAAAAAATGAAATTGAGGCGGTGGATATCGGGCATAATCCGATTACGGACAGATATTATTTGTTGCTGATTTCTCATGATAAACATATGGTCTTCGGTAAAAATATGCCGATAGATGATTTGCGGTGGATACGCGGTTTGGTTATTCGGGAAATTGTGAAGTAAAAGAGTGAAAAATTTATTTGCTTTATAGCTTTTTTTTTGCTATGGGTTGAGTAATATCATTAAAATAAAAAAGGAAGAGTACAATGGCTAAAAATGTTAAAAAAGATACTAAGAACG
This sequence comes from Alphaproteobacteria bacterium, assembly GCA_024408895.1. Classification (GTDB taxonomy): domain Bacteria; phylum Pseudomonadota; class Alphaproteobacteria; order RF32; family CAG-239; genus RUG410. The sequence continues at coordinate 8,623 of JAKSUO010000041.1, forward strand.
CAACGGTAAAAACAGTTAAGAAAAGCGCAGTTGCCACACAGGCAAAGCGTGTTGCGCGCGATACGTCAAATGTTAATCCGGAATATACAGATGCATTTATTCAAGAGGTAGATGAAGATGTGCATAATGAAAATCTGAAAATTTGGTGGAATCGTTATGGCGCTTTTGTGATTCTGTTTGTTGTTTTGGCTGTGACGGCAACAGTTTCTTTTGATAAAATCAGAAATTGGAAAATAGCACAAAATCAAAAAACAACGGAAGAATATATGTTGGCGGCGCAAGTTCGCGATAATGCCGAAGAAACGCTCGGCGCATTGCAAAAGGTTTCCAAAGATAATAAGGGAATATTCAGCGATTTCGCACGTTTGCAAATTGCCAATGTACTTTTTCAACAGGAAAAAACGGACGAAGCATTGGAAACGTTGCAAAAATTGGTTGATGATAAACAAACTAATTCCGAAGTTAAGCATATTGCGTTGATTAAAATTGCAACTTACAAAGTGGATACGATTACTAAAGAAGAAATGGAAAAATTGCTTGAGCCGGTGCTGGCCGAAAACAATTCATGGCGTCCGTTGGCACAAGATTTGTTGGCTATGTCTGCCGTTAAAAACGGTGATTTGGATGCCGCAAAATCCATATATGAGGGAATTTTGCAAATTAAAGATTTACCGGAAAATTTCCGTGTTAAAATTCAAGATATGCTGTCTTCTTTGAACGAGATGTAATTTCATATAATAGATGAGGTAAGTATGTA